>QNFK01000064.1 GCA_003645495.1 Gammaproteobacteria bacterium | reverse complement strand
GGATTGCTGAATCTCGGCAAGATTTGATAGCCACTCGCGAGCCCGCACCTGCGGCGTGGCCGATGTTTTGTCTATTGCTTTGTACTGCCAGTGTGCGGCGACGCCGGCTTCGGCCACACGGTTCATTTCCGCTGTACGAATCTGCACTTCCAGCGGCAGTCCCTTCGGCCCAAAAAGTGTTGTGTGTAAAGACTGGTAGCCGTTGATGCGCGGTATGGCAATGTAGTCCTTGAAGCGCGCCGGCATAGGCTTGAACAGGCCGTGTACAACACCGAGCAGGCGGTAGCAGGTATTGACGTCGTTAACGATAATGCGAAAACCGTATACATCGACGATGTCGTCAAGCGGGCGTTTTCTCTCGGCCATCTTTCGGTAAATACTGTAGAGATGCTTTTCGCGACCCTGAACCTCGCCCTCAATGCCCTCTTCCTGCATCGCCTTGCGCAGCTGTTCTGATATCTTCTTGACGATCTGTCGCTGGCTGCCTTTGCTTCTCTTCAGTGCACGCTCGAGAACCGCATAGCGGTACGGATACAGATAACGAAAGCCCAGATCTTCCAGGTCGACCTTCATGTGATTGATGCCGAGGCGATTCGCTATCGGTGCGTAAATTTCCAGCGTTTCCCGGGCAATACGCGCCTGCTTCTCGCGCGGCATGGCGTCGAGGGTTTTCATGTTGTGCAGTCGATCGGCGAGCTTGACCAGAATGACACGAATGTCCTCGATCATCGCCAGCATCATCTTGCGAAAGCTTTCCGACTGGGCTTCAGCCCTGCTCGTGAAGTGGATCTGATCAAGCTTGCTGACGCCATCAACCAGCAGCGCGACTTCGCTGCCGAATTGCGCTTCGAGTTCGGCGATGAGCGTGCCGGTATCTTCCAGTACGTCATGCAGGATCGCGGCGGCAATCGCCTGCGGATCCATATGCATATCGGCAAGGAACTGCGCGACAGCGACCGGATGGGAAATGTAGGGTTCGCCGGACAAACGGGTCTGTCCGTCATGGGCGTTTGCGCCAAATTCGTAGGCTCGTACGACCTGCTCGATTTGTTCGTCAGGCATATACGCCTGCAGCGTTTCTACAAGACGTCGTAAACCGTTGCCTCGTCTTGACAACGAGCCAGGCAGTTTAGAGAGTAACGTCGCAGCGTAATCCATGACCCATAATAGCCGGTTGCCGGGTCAGCCGCTGTGGTGAAATAGCGAGAAAAGCCTGCGTAGTGGTGCAGGCCCCTGCTAGTCGCCGATTGATATTCCGCGCATGGGCAGGATTTCTTCGGTTGCATCGGGCATCAGGAATTCATCGACAGGTGGCTGATCGATTTCTTCGAGTATTGACGGCGTGATGTGGCCTTCGGCAATTTCGCGCAAAGCGACGACGGTTGGCTTGTCATTTTCCAGCTCAACCAGTACGTCCGCACCGTGTGCAATGCGCCGGGCGCGCTTGGCAGCTACCAGCACCATTTCAAAAATATTGTCTATGTTCTTCACACAGTCCTCGACCGTAATTCTGGCCATGAATTCCCTACTCCATTAATACGCGACTGGCCCGCTTGGGCCGTTTAATAACCAAGACCCACCAGTTTATCCCATTCTGCAGGTATTAAACCAGTATCTTTTCGACCTGTGCTGATAGATTTGTCTCGCCGACCCGGCTGGCCTCGCCTTTTCCGCCCAGCACAGCCTCCAGATTGCTGACTGCGAGCTCAAGATCGTCATTGACGATGACGTAATCAAACTCGTCCCAGTGCGACATGTCGCCCAGGGCATCGCGTAACCGCCGCTCGATGACCTCTTCGCTATCCGTTTGCCGGTCCCGCAGCCGCCGCTCGAGTTCCGTTCGGGATGGCGGCAGGATAAATATCGATACGCAGGAGGGCATCGATTCGCGCACCTGCTGTGCTCCCTGCCAGTCAATTTCGAGGATCACCGACTGCCCGGCATCGAGATATTGCTGCACCTGCGTGCGGCTGGTTCCATAGTGATTGTCGAAAACCACCGCCGACTCCAGTAATTCGTGCTGCTCCTTAAGTTCAAGAAAGCGCTCTTCGTTCACGAAAAAATAGTCACGCCCATCCACCTCGTTTTTGCGTTGTTTGCGGGTCGTATATGACACTGAAAACTGCAAATCAGGATTGCGTTTCACCAGCTCGTGGACGAGCGTTGTTTTGCCAGCGCCGGATGGTGCCGCGATCACGAATAAATTTGCGGAGCGAGCCATTCGTCCTACTCGACGTTCTGGATTTGTTCGCGCATCTGCTCGATCAAAACCTTCAGTTCAACCGCCGCTTTGGTAGTCTCTGCGTCGGCTGATTTCGATCCAAGCGTATTGGCTTCGCGATTGAGTTCCTGCATCAGGAAGTCCAGCCTTCTGCCGACCGGTTCCTTACCCTGCAAAGCAGTGCGAATTTCGCTGATGTGACTTTCCAGTCGATCGAGTTCTTCGTCGACATCGAGCTTTTGTGCAACCAGCGCGAGCTCTGTTTCAAGGCGTGCCGGGTCGGCGTCAACGTCCAGCTTATCGATACGTTCCTGCTGTTTTTTTCGGACTGCCGCGAGTACCTGTGGCATTCGTTCGCGTACGCTCGCGGCCAGCAGAAGAATATCTTCACAGCGCGCCTCCAGCATGCCAGCGATGCGGCCGCCTTCGCTACTGCGCATCTGGCCGAGTGCACCCAACGTATGCTCGAGCAGATCGGTTGCCGCGGCGAGCAGCGGGTCCGTATCGATTTCCGGTTCTTCAATAACACCAGGCCAACGCAGGATGTCGATCGGATCGATTGCCTGGGCCGCCGGCAGCAGGGACGCTATTTCATCGATTCGCGCGCCGAGCTGACGTACCAGGTCCTGGTTAATTTCGACTTTCGCAGCCGCGCCACCACTGCGACGTATATGCAGTGAACAATCCACTTTGCCGCGTTTCAGCCTTGCGCCAATACGTTGCCGCAATTCAATTTCCTTCGCCCGCAGTTCTTCCGGCAATCGAAAGTGCACATCCAGGTAACGGTGATTGACTGTCCGCAACTCACAGGACAATGTGCCGAACGGTGTTTCTGTGTCTTCGCGGGCAAACCCGGTCATGCTGTCCAAAATCAGATACTCCTAAAAAGAAATTTGCGCATTTTCGCCAGTAATTGTGCGCCGGTCACAGACATGAACCCCGGTTCGCGGGACACTTGGCGGCTATTAGCGAATGAGTTAAGTATGACTGTTGCTTATTCGGGCAATTATTCTAATCTGGCCGGCCAGAATCGGCCAGCGCTATTAACGACCATTTAAACACTATGAAGATAGAGTACGCCAAAGTTACTGCGTTAGGAGATCGACAGGACAACCAGGACCGCGCTGCGGTCATTGTTGCTGAAGATGCTGCCATCATGCTGGTATTTGATGGTATGGGCGGTCACTCGGATGGTGCGAAAGCAGCCGAAATCGGTTTGAACGTCATCAAGGATTTATTTACATCGTCCTCGCTGCCGGTATTCGATCCACAGGGCTTTCTGTATATGGCCATGTCGCGTGCGCATGACGAAGTCGTCAAAATCGGCGTTGATCTCGCAGTTGATTTTCGACCGCGTGCGACTTGTGCTGTTTGCCTCATCCAGGAAAGTGGTTCCTGGTGGGGACATATCGGGGATAGCAGGATTTACCAGATGCGCGAAGGCCAGCTCATGACCCGCTCGCGCGATCACAGTCACGTAGAAATTCTCATTCAAGAGGGCGCCATCACCGAGGCGGAGGCGCTCGATCACCCAATGCGCAATTTTGTTGAGTGCTGTATTGGTGGGGACGCACCGGTCCCCGATATGAGTATTACAAGGAAACAACCGCTTGCGCCGGGGGATGTCCTGCTGGCCTGTAGCGATGGCTTGTGGTCTGGCATGACCGATGAGGAAATTGCCGACATGGCGACCCGCCCGGCCAACAGCCTGGCCGACAACCTGAAGGCGCTGAGTATGAAAGCACTGTCTGTGAATGCGCCGTATGCCGATAACACGACCGGCACAGCGCTGCTGTGGGTTGACGGTTAGCAAATATCATCGAACAAAAATGCGGCTCAATTTGCCTGCTTTTTCAAGAAGAGCGAACTTGGTCGGTGCAAATTGATCTTTAGTACAATAAATGTCAGTTCGCAACTACCAAAAATGTCTGGAATTTATGAGACAGTAGTGGATCTGAGCGTAATTTCCAGGAGAACCAAATGCGACCAAGTGGCCGCGCAACCGACGAATTGAGGTCGGTGCAATTCATTACTGATTACACCAAGCACGCCGCCGGCAGTGTCCTCGCAGAATTCGGTGACACCCGTGTCCTGTGCACGGCAAGCGTCGAGAATCGTGTGCCACCGTGGATGCGCGGCAAAGGTAGCGGCTGGGTTACCGGGGAATACGGAATGTTGCCCGGCTCGACACACTCGCGTGTGGGCAGAGAGGCGGCGCGCGGCAAGCAAAGCGGACGAACGCAAGAAATCCAGCGGCTGATCGGGCGGTCTTTGCGCGCGGCGACGAATCTTGAGGCACTCGGTGAACGCACCATTACGCTCGACTGTGACGTGTTGCAGGCAGATGGCGGTACGCGGACAGCATCAATAAGCGGAGCATATGTCGCGCTTATGATTGCGATGCAGCGGCTACGCAAGCAAAAGACAATCAAGCGTGACCCGATGTACGGTCAGATTGCAGCGGTGTCAGTTGGCATCTATAAAGGCACACCGGTTCTGGACCTCGACTATGACGAGGATTCGCAGGCAGAAACCGATATGAACGTCGTGATGAACGACGCCGGCAAGTTTATCGAGGTGCAGGGAACTGCTGAAGGCCATGCTTTTGACCGCAAGGAATTCGATGCGATGCTGGAGTTGGCAACGAAAGGCATCGACGAGATTATCCGTCAGCAAAGTGCTGCAATTGCCGCAGCCACGTAAACGGTATGCATCGTGTCCGCCGTAACCAGGATTGTATTAGCCAGCAGTAACCCGGGCAAAATACGGGAAATTGCGGACTTATTTGCCGATCTTGGCATCACTGTCATTCCACAGTCAGACCTCAACATCGAATCGCCAGCGGAAACGGGCGTGACGTTCGTCGAGAATGCACTGATAAAAGCACATTACGCAGCACAGCAGAGCGGATTGCCGGCAATGGCGGACGACTCAGGAATTGCCGTAGATGCGCTCGATGGAAACCCAGGCGTCTACTCCGCGCGATATGCCGGCGCTAACGCAACTGACGAACAGAACCTCGACAAGTTGCTGGATGAAATGAGCGATATTACCGAAGCGGATCGTGGTGCCGGCTTCCATTGTGCGGCAGTGCTGGTCTGTCCGGATGAAACTTGCGAGCCGCTGGTTGTGGAGGCGGTCTGGCGCGGGACGGTCCTGCGGCAACGACATGGCGTGGGTGGCTTCGGTTACGACCCGGTGTTCTATGATGCCGCGGCCGGCAAGACCGGGGCACAAATGAGCCGTGAAGAAAAGAATGCAGTCAGCCATCGCGGCAAGGCTTTCAGACAACTCAAAATCCTGTTGCAGGATAAGTTAATACCGCAGCAAATCAGCACATGACCCTTCAACAGCCACCGCTGTCTCTGTACCTGCATCTGCCCTGGTGTGTGCGTAAGTGTCCCTATTGCGATTTCAACTCGCACAAAGCCGGGCCGGAGTCACAGCGCGCTCGCTACGTTGCGGCACTCCTGACAGAGTTACAATCCGCGGCAGCACTTGCCGCGGACCGGGACATCGTCAGCATTTTCCTCGGCGGTGGCACACCGAGCCTGTTCACGCCTGCAGAAATCGCGAAGATTTTGCAGCAGGCGAACGACACATTCACGCTTGCAGATGACTGTGAGATAACAATGGAGGCGAATCCGGGAACTATAGAACGGGGCAATCTTGCAGCGTACCGTCGCGCTGGCGTTAACAGGTTGTCTTTGGGTGCGCAGAGCTTCAATGCAGAGATGTTGCAAGCGCTTGGCAGAATTCACGGCCCTGAGGAAATCGAGACTGCGTATGACGAGGCCGTAATGGCGGGCTTTAACAGCATCAACATAGACCTGATGTTTGCGTTACCGGGGCAGGATGAGGATCAGGCGGTTGCCGATGTAGAAAGGGTGCTGCAGCTTTCGCCACAACATATTTCCTATTATCAACTCACCCTTGAACCGAACACTATTTTTCACGCCCGCCCGCCCGCGAACATGCCGGACGACGATACGAGCTGGGAAATGCAAACGAGCTGTCATGACTTGCTTGGGCAGGCAGGTTTCGAACAGTACGAAATATCCGCTTTTGCAAAACCAGGACATCGCTGTCGGCACAACCTGAATTACTGGTCGTTTGGTGACTATCTTGCGGTGGGTGCTGGCGCACACGGCAAACACACCGATGACGAGGGGTCTATCTGGCGCTATCAGAGGCCGGCGAATCCAATGGCGTACATGGAAAAGATCGAAAGTGGCGCGACCGATGCCGGGTTGAAAAAACTCGAGTCTGCGGACGTGGGCTTCGAGTACATGCTCAATGCGCTGCGAATGTCGGCCGGATTCTCTGAAACGGCGTTCGCCAGCCGGACCGGAATGTCCATCGGGGATATCAATGGGCCCATTGAAAGCGCCAGGGCTGATGGCATGATCGAGCGCAGCGGGGATGGCATCTGGCAGCCCACCACGACCGGATTTCGCTTCTTAAATGAATTGCAGGCGCGTTTTCTGCCCTGAATTGCGGCTCAGGGAGCGGCCCGGAGACCAGTTTGCTGACCCGTCAGCTGTTACTCACAGCCCGGCCTTTATGCACAAGGGTGGCAACACGCCTGTATTTGCCGTGTAATAACGGCCGTATCTAAGCCCAGCTCTTCAGGAGTGCCCATAAACTATTGATATTGCTAATAATATGAAATTGAGCAGAAAATAGACATTTTACAAAGCTTGCTTTAAAAATCCCCACTTAGGGCATTCGTTCAACTTTATTCCACAGAGTTATCCACAGGATTTGTGGATAAAACAGCGGCCGGTTCAGGGCCCACTTGCGACTGGCCCCACTTCGCTATATCCTACGCGCCCTTTTTGTACAGCTAGCCACCAGGAAGACCCGCAATGAAAGCTGAGATTCATCCCGATTACAGCGAAATTAAAGTAACCTGTAGTTGTGGCAACGAATTCACGACCCGCTCAACACTTGGCGACAGCCTCGCTATAGAAGTGTGCTCGGCGTGTCATCCGTTTTACACGGGTAAGCAGAAGATCCTTGATTCCGGTGGCCGGGTAGACAAGTTCCGCCGCAAATACGGAATGTCCTAGCCTCCAGCGCTGCCTCAGGGATTTATACCGCTACATTCGTTTGCTCATGCTTCCGGCTGCCGGCAACATCGTTTGTTGCGGGACGGCCGCTTCACTGTGTCTGACACTTGAAGACAAATGGTTGCCGGATGGTAGCCAGAACAGATAGAGGGATGCTATGACGAAAAATGTATATACGCTGACCAGCCCGGACGGGAAAAAGACAGAGCTCCCGATTCGCACGGGATCGCTTGGGCCGGACGTTGCAGATATCAGCCGCCTGTATGCCGAGCAGGGAATTTTCACATACGATCCCGGATTCGTTTCAACGGCTAGCTGCGAAAGCGATATCACCTTCATAGATGGCGATAAAGGTGTACTCCTGTATCGCGGTTATCCGGTTGAAGAACTGGCGAAACACTCCAACTTCGTCGAAGTTTCCTATCTTCTTTTATATGGTGAGCTGCCAAGCACCGATCAGCTTGCCGACTTCGAAACATCTATTCTTACTCACACAATGCTTAACGAGGGCATGCTGCGTTTCTTTAACGGCTTTCGTTACGACGCGCATCCGATGGCGATGGTATCTGCTGTCGTTGGATCGATGTCTGCGTACTACCACGACACGATGGATGTGAACGATCCACGTGCCAGGGAAGTTTTTGCGCATCGGATCGTTGCCAAGCTGCCGACGATCGCCGCCGCCGCACACAAGCTGACAGCCGGACAACCCTTCATATATCCGCGTAACGATCTCAACTACGCTGAAAATTTGCTGCACATGCTT
>QNFK01000063.1 GCA_003645495.1 Gammaproteobacteria bacterium | reverse complement strand
CCTGCCACTCTTCATCGTCAGTTACACCAACTTCCAGTATCTGCCGCTTACCGCTGCTTATTACGTCCGTTGCCGCACGTATCACCTCTCCCTCGACACAACCACCCGACACCGATCCTGCGAATGAACCATCACTGGCAATTACCAGATTGCTGCCTGCGGGTCGTGGAGACGAACCCCAGGTTTGAATTACCGTCGCTAACGCGACCGCCTTTCCCGAGTTGCACCACTCAAGTGCGACTTGTAGTACACCCAACGGATCGTGATCCGTAACAGCTGCCTGAGTTTTGTTTGTTTCAGTCATCAATCAGGATGATGTCACGGTTTTCGCTATAGAGCTGTAGTACAAGCTCGTGCCGTTGCTCGAGTACAGCACGTTGATTGACGTAGCCCTTGTCGGTAATTTCGCCGGCATCGGTGTCCAGCGGTTCGAGCAGGAATAGCACACGTGCAACGCGTGTGCTGGAGGCCGGGTTCGCAGCATTGTACGACGCCAGGTCAGCACACAATTTCTGTCGTACTTTTTCGTGGCACAACAACTCTGGCAGGGGAGTGTCTGGTTCTTCGCCCGCTACATTGGCTACCCCGGCAAGATTCGGAATAATCAGCAAGCCGATATGGTCACGATCGTGACCGGTTACCACAGCGTCCTGAATCAACTCCGTGCATGCGGATACCGCGCCGACTCTTACCATGCCGGTGTTTACCCAGGAGCCGGTCAACAGCTTGAAGTCCTCGGCGACACGGCCGTCAAATAAAATACCCTTTGCCGGGTCATCCGCGTCGGCAAACTTTGCGGCATCGCCGGTGATGTAGAAGCCCTCTTCGTCAAAGGCTTCTGCAGTCAGGTCGTCGCGCTTGAAATATCCTGGCGTGATGTTTGGCCCACGCAGGCGCATCTCCAGTTTACCCGCGTTTGGCAATAACTTCAGTTCGGTGCCCGGCACCGGCAGGCCGATTACGCCGGCACGCGCGATGGGAAAATGAACACCGGCGGCCAGCGGTGCGGATTCGGTCAGGCCCCAGGCGGATGTCATCGCGACCTTTCTGCCTAGTGCAGCCATTGAGAGTTGCTCGAAGCGCACCCAAAGATCCTGCGGTAGTGCTGCGGCAGCATAAAAGATTGTGTCAAGGTTGGAAAAGAAGTGATCACGCAGTGCGGCGTCCTGCTCCAGGTATGGCGCCAGCATTTGAAACCCACGGGGCACATTGAAGTAAGCAGTCGGCGCAATGTCCCGCAGGTTGTTAACTGTGGCGTCGAACATGCCCGGCGCTGGTTTACCTGCATCGATATAAAGTGTACCGCCATGGCGCAATATCAGGTTGAAATTATGGTTGCCACCAAAGGTGTGATTCCATGGCAACCAGTCGACGAGTACCGGCGGGCGACGAGTAATGAACGGCCAGATCTGCGCTAACGCCTGCTGGTTCGAACACATCATTCGTTGTGTATTGATGACTCCCTTTGGCATTCCGGTTGAGCCGGAGGTAAACAAGATCTTTGCGACTGTATCCGCGTCGACACGTGCATATGCTGCATCGACATCCGGCGTCGGTTTCGTCGCCAGGATATTTTCTATCGTCAACGCGTCGACTCCTGCAGGAGTGCCGTCCTTCACGACCAGGGTAACGCCAGCGAAATCAAGCGCCGCCAGTGCATCGCTGAACAGTTCACCATCGGCGGCGAATACGAGTCCTGGCCGTACCAGGTCATAGACAAATTTCAGCTTGCCAAAATCGCGGGACACCAGGGAGTAGGCCGGCGATATCGGGGATACAGGAATACCGACGAACATCGCCGCAAGTTGCAACAAACCACTCTCAATGCTGTTGCCAGAGAGAATCATGAGCGGCCTGTCTTTTGTCGCGCCATGTGCAAGCAAAGCCTGCGCCAGCGAGCGGGTCGATAGCAGTGCTTCGCTGTAAGTGAGGTGTCGCCAATCGCCTGCTGCCGAGCGCTCGGCAAGAAATGTTGTCTGCGGCGATTTTTCCGCCCACTCGATCAGGTGCGAGCAGATATTCGGCGCGTACGGTTCGAGTTGTGCCGGCGAGCGCAGGATAAAGCCACCGTTTTCCAAGTGCTCTACATCTACGACAGCAGGGGCGAAATCCGGCGTCACCTCAAACCTCCTTCAACGGTTATCAATCTCCAGCACGAGCGCCATGGCTGAATCGCCTGCGGCACATCCGGTAAACAGTCCGCGGCCACCACCGCGCATGACCAACTCCTCGATCAGTTCGATGACTGAGCGCATCCCGGTTGGCGCCTGCGGATGACCCCAGATAAGGGAACAGCCAAAATTGTTCATGTTCTTTAGCGGCACGCCGGCCGCTTTTGCAAAAACAATGTCATTCACTGCGAACGGATTGTGTGTCTTGATGGCGTCCATGTCTTCGAATGACAAGTTCGCGCGCTGTAATGCTGAACTGGCCGCACCACAGGGCGCTTCCGGCATATATCCCAGCTCCGCACGTGATTGACCGGCACTCAGTATGCGAATCCGCACGTCGTTATCAGTCGACAGCTCCTGAGCCTTGTCCGAACTCGCGATAATAATCGCAGCGTTGCCGTCGGCGGGGTGCGTCTGGCCACCAAACGTTACTGTCCCGTCCTTGAGAACGGGATTGAGCTTTGCCAGGCCCTCGGCGGTGGAAGCAGCCACGCCCAAGTCACCGTCAATTTCCTCCACCGTTTTTCGTAATCGCGGGTCGGGGACGGCGAATGGCAAATCCATGTAACGTTTCTGGAAGGCGTGGTCGTCCGCCAGCGCATCCTCATACTGTGCAAGCCGCTGCAAAACGACATCATGCTGCTCGGCGGTTGAGATCGAATACTTTGCTGCAACATTTTCAGCGGTCTGCAACATGGAATGTTTACCTAGCGGATCACAGCTGAAACTATCGAGAACGACATCCTCGGAGACGCCGGTTCCACCCGGCCCGGACTGATTCGGGTAGTAGGTGTGCGGTCCGTTGGAGCAGCGATCCGCAGTCGCGGCCAGCACGGTTTGTGCAAGGCCGGCACCGATTTCCTGGGCAGCCATTACCATGGTCCTGACGCCCGACGCACAGACTTGTGACACGGTAGGTCCGGGCGCTTGTGGCGCACCGAGTAAACCCATAAACCATGGTGTTCCGTAAAATGACTGATGCTGATAAACGCTCAGGCCGAGTACGCCTGCATCAAAAGACGTCGGGTCAATGTTGCGCCTGGCAAGCTCGTGACGAGCAACGTGTGCCGCAAACTTTACGGCATGTAAATTTTGCAGCGCACCCTGCCAGCGTACGAATGGCGATGACCAGTAACAACCATATGGAATTTCAACTTGCTCAAACATTTTTCTGCCTTCAGCTCACTGCAACAAGAATTCGTAACATGCGATGTTTTAAAGTTCCCAGTTCAGATCACCGTCTGGCAGTGCATCCAGCAGGCGTCCGTCACGCAACAAACCTGCGGCGGCCTCAATGTAATCGGTGAGCGCTTCATCGTGATCGAGATAGGGAACCGACTCACGGACCATGTCATAAATTTTCCGTGTGACCGTGCTTAATCTTGCTGCGCCACCTTCGCGCTGATCAACGGCCTGGCAGGCACACACCAGTTCCACCGCCGGAACCGCATAACAGATGTTGAGAATATCGCGGGCGCGCCGTGCCGCAACCAGCCCCATGGACACATGATCCTGGAAATCTCCGGTTGTAGTCAGCGTTTGAATCGATACCGGATGACAAAGCGAGCGCATCTCGGCCATGGTTGAAGCCGCGCAATACTGGCTACCCATCAGTCCGTGGCGTAGTCCCGGGTTCTCTTTGCAGAGAAACGGCGGTAACCCATTGTTGTGATGGGGGTCAAGATATCGATCGATGCGCCGGTCATGCAGGTTGCAGGCGGTGGTCAGCGCGATGGCGACGTGATCCATCGCCTGGCTGACATACTGCCCGTGGAAGTGCGCATTGTGGAATGCATCGCCTTCCTCGACGATGATCAGCGGATTATCGTTGGTGGAGTTAATCTCTATTTGCAGGGTGCGATCTGCCTGCCACAGAGCATCTACCGACGGACCAAGAATCTGCGCCGCCGCGCGCAGCGAGTAAGCGTCTTCGATCTGCTCATCCATGCCCTGTGGCTCATCGGTACGCATTTTGGCCAGCCAGCGGTCGACCTCTTCGTCCTGCACGACCATCTTGCTGTCGGCGAGCGTCGTCCAGACTGCGTCCGCGACCTTGACCTGCCCTGGATGTGGTTTGTTGCGATGCACGGCCGGGTGGTAGGGCATGATCTTGCCGCGCAACGCCTCGAGTGTCAGCGCTGCTATCAAGGCAGATTGTTTGAGCAACTTTTTTGCATGGTAAATAACGGGCGCACCCACACCAACCATGACCGAGGTGCCGTTGATCATGGCAAGGCCTTCCTTGTAGGAGAGGCGCGCCGGCTCGAGCCCGGCTCGTTTGAGCGCCTCTGCCCCGGGGATAATCTCTCCCTCGTATTTAGCCCGCCAGGCGCCGGTAACGACCATGGCGATATAGGCGAGCGGCCCTAGATCGCCACTTGCGCCGAGGGATCCCTGCTCGGGAATGCAGGGGACTATGCCGGCGTTGTACACAGCAATGTACTTCTCGAAGTTCTCAGGACTAATGGCTGACACACCGCGACCGAGAGAGTTAATGCGGCACAGCATTGCCGCGCGGACATAAACATCATCGAGGTTCGGGCCAACATTCGAGGCCACACCACGCAGAATGTTGTTCTGTAGTTTTTCGGCGTATTCCTCAGGGATCAGCCAGTTGACGAAGCCACCGACTGCGGTAGTAACGCCGTAGATGATACGGCCTGACTTTACGAAGCCCTCCAGCATATCGCGGGAGGCCTTTACACGTTCTGCTTGTTCAGGAAATATGTCGACGCGCGTCTGTTGATATGCTGCTTCGACCATTTGGTCAACAGTTAATGTTTCGCCATCAAGATGCATACTGTTCCCTCCCCCGGAGCGGGTTTAAGTAAGTTCGTTGTTATATTTTTCTACTTTGTCTCGGCTGCTACATCACGCATCGCAGCATCCGCACGTTCGATTGCCTCGGTTATGTGTTCCTCAGTCGTAACTGTGGACAGCGCGATCATGCCCCGTGGCGCGATAAAAACACCGTGATTGATGCATGCGAGGTGAAACCTATCCATTATTTCGTCGTCGTCACGGACAACCGATGATTCCGGAACCGACTCACTGAAATAAAGATTCAGGCAGGAACCGTAATGGTTGGTGGCGAAAGGCAGGCCGTGTATCTTTGCCACTTCGCTGAGCTGTGACTCCAGTGACTCGCGCAAATCATGCATTACCTCGATACGTTCTGCTGTAAGTTCCCGCAGAGATACTTCTCCGGCAACCATCGTTACCGGGTTGGCGTTGAAGGTGCCGGTGTGAAAAACTTTCAGGTCATCCTGGTCGAAAAGTTTCAGCAGGTCCTTTTTTCCGCCCACCGCACCGACCGGAAAACCGCCGCCGATGATTTTACCCAGCATCGTCAGGTCCGGGTCAATGTCCAGGCCCGCCTGGCAACCGCCGATTGCGAATCGTAGTGTCAGTACCTCGTCCAGAACAAAGAGTGCACCTGCGGCATGTGCGGCCTTTCTGACGCCGTGAAGAAAATCTTTCTCACCCGCTGTTATGCCGCCGGCACCCATCACAGGTTCCAGGAAAACGGCGGCGATGTCGGCGCCG
Organism: Gammaproteobacteria bacterium; assembly: GCA_003645495.1. Lineage (GTDB taxonomy): Bacteria > Pseudomonadota > Gammaproteobacteria > Steroidobacterales > Woeseiaceae > SZUA-117. The sequence continues at coordinate 2,359 of QNFK01000063.1, read as the reverse complement.
TGCTCATCAAGCACTGCCGCAAAATCGTCGAGTTTGTTGTAGCTCGCCAGGTGCGTAAGTGGCCCTTCCTTACCGAAGGAACCGATCTCAAATTCGAACAGTGAACCGTGATAACCGTAGCGCGCCATCAGGACCTTGTTTCTGCCCGTGATCACACGGGCGATCGTGAAGGCAAGTGCGCCAGCTTCGGATCCCGAATTGGTAAAACGTACTTGCTCGATCGAGGGAATGCGATCGACGATCATTGCTGCGAGCCTGTTCTGTGGTTCATTAGCGGCAGCCCAACCGGTCCCGTCACCGATTTGTTTGCGCGCTGCTTCCACAATCGGTGGGTAGGCGTGCCCATGGACCATCGCCGTATAATTGTTGATCAGGTCAAGATACTGATGACCGTCAACGTCCCAAAAGTATGTACCTTCACCACGCTCGATGGTCAGTGGATAGGGTGCCCAGAATGACGCCTGGCGCGATGTTCCACCGGGCATGAACTCACACGCCCGAACATAGTTTTTCGCGCTCGCCGGTGTTCGAACAAGATAAGTTTCACTAATTGCTGCTGCCATTCCAATCACTCTACCAGTTGTAGGCTTCCACCTCTTGCGGCACTGCGTCGAGAAATTCGCCACTGGCGAACATAGAAGCAATTTTTTCGATGTGGTCAGTCAGTGGTTCATCGTGATCGAGATAAGGCACGTGTTGTCTCACTATGTCGTAAAGTTTTCGGGTTGCCGAACTGAGTTTGTCGATACCGCGAAAGTCAGCTGCCTGGCAAGCACAGAGCAATTCAAAGGCGAGGATATGACGAGCATTGTCCAGGATGTCACGTGTCCGACGTGCCGCGACCAGGCCGAAGCTGACATGATCCTGAAAATCACCCGTCGAGGGCAGCGATTGAATCGACATCGGCATGCACATCTGGCGAATTTCAGCCGTCAGCGAGGTCGCGAGAAACTGGCCACCCATGAGTCCCAGGCGTACGCCGGGATTCTCCTTGACCAGGAATGGTGGCAGGTCCCCATTGAGGCCCGGATGCAACAGGCGATTGTTGCGTCGGTCGGAAAGATTGCACATATTAACCAGCACTATCGCCAGCTGATCCATAGCGTTGGAAATGTACTGGCCGTGAAAATTGGCATTGTGCACGGCCTCGTTATCCTCGACGACGATCAGTGGATTGTCGTTCGATGAATTGATTTCCGTCTCGACGGTTTGCTGCACGAATAGCGTTGTGTCTACTACCGGGCCCATGACTTGTGGTGTCGCGCGGATTGAGTAGGCATCTTCGATCTGATCATCGAGACCGCAGGGTTTGTCGGTCGCCAGGTTTCTCAGCCACTCTTCCGTCTCTTCGTCCTGGACGATCATTTTGCTGTCGGCCAGCGTGTCATAGATGCATGCTGCAATTTTCATCTGGCCGGGATGCGGTTTTTGTCGATGCGCTGCTGGATGGAACGGCATGATTTTGGCTTTGTGAACTTCCAGGCTCAAACAGGTTGCCAGCGTGTGTGTCTTGATGAGGCTTTTACTTTCTGCGACAAGACACGCGGCAACTGCGGTCATTACCGAGGTGCCATTGATTAGTGCCAGCCCTTCCTTGTAGCCAAGCCGCATGGGCTCTATGCCAGCTTGCTTCAGCGCCGCAGCACCCGACATGATTTCACCATCCAGTTTCGCACGCCACTGTCCGGTGCCGACAAGACCGATGCAGGCGAGCGGACCGAGATCGCCGCTGGTACCCAGCGAGCCCTTCTCGGGAATGCAGGGCAAAACGCCGCGGTTGTACATCTGCACGTACTTGTCGAGATTCTCTATCGAAATGGCTGAATAGCCGCGTCCCAGAGAATTAATGCGTGCAAGCATCGCAGCGCGGACATAGTGGTCGTCGAGGTGCGCACCAACATTGGTCTGTACCGCGCGCATGATGTTGTTTTGTGATTCTTCGGCATGCGTTGGCGGCACCAGCCAGTTAACAAATCCGCCAACACTGGTCGTCACACCGTAGATGATGCGACCGGATGCAACGAAGTCGTCCAGCAATCTTCGCGAGGCTATGACGCGCTTGCGGATCTCGGGAGTCAATTCGATTTGGGCCGTCGGGTCGCGCGCGATGCGCGCAATGGTATCGACCGACAGGCTTTCTCCATCGGGAACGATGGTTGGGGCGGCAGGGCTGTGAGTAGCGGGATTCATGATATGCCTCGGCGCGCGTAAGTTATTGATAAAAGACAGCCTACGCCGAAGTGCGTGCATAAAGCTTTCTTTTTCGTTGGTTTAAGCGATAATAACGGAAGAATCTTGCGGCGATAGACATAAAACAGGGAGAGTCTTTCATTATGGTCGGAATAACAAAAGGAGAGGT
>QNFK01000062.1 GCA_003645495.1 Gammaproteobacteria bacterium | reverse complement strand
TGGACGCATGACGGCAAACAACTGCTCGATGCTGTTGCCGGACTCTGGTGCTGCAATGCCGGTCATTGTCATCCAAAGATTGTTGAAGCGATCAAGCAACAGGCGGAAACACTCGATTATGCGATGGCGTTTCAGCTTGGCCACCCGATGGCATTCGAACTGGCGAACAAGCTTACGGCCATGGCGCCCGAGGGCATCGACTACGCGTTCTTCGTTAATTCGGGATCGGAAGCTGTCGATACTGCTTTGAAAATGTCGCTGGCCTATCACCGTTTGCGTGGCCAGGGTGAACGCACGCGATTTATCGGGCGTGAGCGCGGCTATCATGGTGTTGGCTTCGGCGGCATTTCTGTCGGCGGCATGTCTGCGAATCGCAAGATGTTTGGCACGATGTTGCCGGGCGTCGATCATTTGCCGCATACACACAATCTGCAGGAAAACGCTTATACGCGAGGTCAGCCACAATGGGGCGCGCACCTGGCCGATGAACTTGAAAATATTGTCGCGCTGCATGACGCATCAACAATCGCAGCCGTTATCGTTGAACCGATAGCCGGTTCCGCGGGTGTCCTGATTCCACCGCAAGGTTACTTGCAACGCATTCGTGATATTTGCGACAAGCACGGCATTTTATTGATTTTCGATGAGGTGATCTGTGGCTTTGGCCGAACTGGCGACAATTTCGGTGCGACTCGTTTTGGTGTTACGCCCGATCTTATGACCACAGCAAAGGGACTCACCAGCGGCACGGTGCCGATGGGTGCGGTTCTGGCAAAAGGTGACATCTACGATACTTTCATGACCGGTCCTGAGGGTGCGATCGAATTTTTCCATGGCTACACCTACTCCGGTCATCCGCTCGCGGCGGCTGCCGGATGTGCAACCCTCGATGTATATCTTGAGGAAGGACTGATTGATCGTGCACGCTCCATGGAAGACAAATTCGCAGATGCTTTGCATAGCCTGAAGGGCGAGCCCAATGTAATCGACGTCAGAAATTTCGGGTTGATCGGTGCTGTTGAACTTGAGCCGATTGAAGGCAAGCCGACAGCGCGTGCGATGCAAATATTCCGCGATTGCATTGATGCGGGTGTCATTATCAGGACAACGGGCGACACACTGGCGTGTTCGCCGCCCCTGATCATTGAGGATGCACAGATCGAGACCGTTATGGCAACCGTCCGCAACGCAATCAGAGCACAATAGAAATTTAACTGGCAGGATAAATAACATGGCAGAGAAAGCCGCAGCAATAGATGCATTAAGAAAAGTCCCGAACTGGATAAACGGGCAAGTCGCCGCGTCGGATTCTGACCGGTATGGAGACGTGTTTGATTCGGCAACCGGCGAGCGTTGCGCACAAGTCGTCATGTCAACTGAAGCAGATGTTGACGCCGCAGTCACCGCTGCGCAGGAGGCGTTCGTCGGTTGGTCGCGTACGCCGGTCTTGCGGCGGGCAAAAGTCATGTTCAAACTCAGGGAGCTGATAGATCGTGATCGTGCGGAGATCGCGGCATTGATCGCCCAGGAGCATGGCAAGGTATTGCACGATGCGGATGGCTCGATCCAGCGCGGCCTCGAAGTCGTCGATTTCGCCTGTGGCATTCCCCACCTGATCAAAGGGGAATACAGCGATCAGGTTGGTACCGGTGTCGATACCTGGTCGATGCGTCAGCCAATGGGTGTTTGCGTTGGCATCACACCGTTTAATTTTCCGGCGATGGTACCGCTGTGGATGTTCCCGCTTGCAATCGCCTGCGGCAACTCGTTCATCTTAAAGCCATCGGAAAAAGACCCGAGCTGCGCGCTCAAATGGGCCGAGTTATTGCATGAGGCAGGGTTACCACCAGGCGTCTTCAATGTCGTGCAAGGCGATCATGTTGCCGTGAATTCACTCCTGGCCGACGAACGTGTCGCCGCAGTGAGTTTCGTGGGCTCCACGCCAGTGGCCGAGCATGTCTACAAGACCGCATCTGCGAATGGCAAACGAGTGCAGGCGCTCGGTGGTGCTAAAAACCACCTGGTTGTCTTACCCGATGCCGACATGGACCAGGTTGCCGATGCACTGGTTGGCGCGGGCTACGGTTCCGCCGGCGAACGCTGCATGGCAATTTCTGCAGTGGTGACGGTTGGTGATTCCGCGGAACCTTTGCTCGAGAAACTTTTGCCAAGAATTGCTGCCCTGAAGGTCGGTCCAGGTATGGATAATAGTAATGACATGGGTCCGCTGATCACGGCAGAGCATCGCGACAAGGTTCGATCGTATATCGACCTTGGTGAAGAAGAGGGCGCAACATTAGTGGTTGACGGCAGAAAGCACGAGATTACGAAATCTCCAGGATACTTTCTGGGCCCGACCCTGTTTGATCACGTGACCAGCGACATGCGTGTTTACCAGGAAGAAATTTTTGGCCCCGTGTTGACAATAACCCGCACCGGGACTTTTGACGAGGCCATCGATCTGGTCAATGCACATGAATACGGAAACGGCACAGCGATATTTACACGCGATGGCGATGCCGCCCGCGAATTCGCTAACGGTATCCAGGTAGGCATGGTCGGCATTAACGTGCCAATTCCGGTGCCGCTCGCATTTCACAGTTTCGGCGGCTGGAAGCGCTCACTCTTCGGTGGATCGTCCATTTACGGCATGGAAGGTGTGCGTTTCTATACGCGCCTGAAAACGATAACGTCACGCTGGCCAACCGGCATTCGTGCAGGAGCAGATTTTTCGATGCCGACGATGTAATCTCCCGGCATGGAAATCAAAGGCGAGTATCAGATCGACGCCAGCAGGGAGGCAGTTTGGGACGCCCTGAACGACCCGGAAATGCTGAAAAAATGTATTCCGGGTTGTGAGTCGCTGGAGCAAATCAGCGCTACCGAACTCAAAGCCAAAGTAATGGCGGCGATCGGCCCGGTACGGGCCAGATTTGACACCCGCCTGTCGCTCGAAAACCTGAATCCACCGCAAAGTTACACGCTCGTCGGCGAAAGCAAGGCAGGCATGGCCGGTTTCGGCCGTGGCAGTGCTGCAGTGCGGCTTGAAGAGAGCAACGGTGGCACGTTATTGACCTATAACGCCGATTTCAAGGTTGGCGGCAAGCTGGCCCAGGTAGGCTCTCGCCTCGTCATGGGGGCGACTAAAAAGACGGCGGATGATTTTTTCGGCACGTTTTCCCGTGAACTGGACCCAGGTGCCATGCGTATGGACATCGACGAGGCTACCGGCGGGGCAATGAATTCGATGACCTGGAAAGCGATAGGCGCCGCCGTTGCACTATTGCTGATCTGGTGGTTTCTGCTACGCTGAGCACTTGTTCATTGTTGAAGAAAGCCATCCATGACTTTTTTCAACATCGTCATTCGAAAAGCGTGATTTTCGAATGACTCCCATTTTCAGTGGCTTACAGCCACAGAAAATGCCGGTACATTCATGTACCGCGAGCAGCAGGCTGCTCGCAAACAGAGAGTTGTATAGAATAAGAAGTAAATAGAAGAGACGCGGCCCGACCGTGCAGGGCCACAAGAAAAACAACAGCAGGATGGTCTGATGACAACAAAAGTATCATTCACGCTGAACGGTGAAGCCGTCAGCGCCGAAGTAGATTCCCGTACGCTTCTCGTCGAGATGATTCGTGAAAATCTGGGCAAGACCGGCACCCATGTCGGTTGTGACACCAGCCAGTGCGGCGCCTGTGTTATCCATCTTGACGGACGTTCAGTCAAGAGCTGCACGATGCTGGCGGTGCAGGCAGAAGGCGCAGACGTCGCAACGATCGAGGGCGTTGCAACGAATGGCAAGTTGCACCCGATGCAGGAAGCTTTTCGCGAGCACCACGGATTGCAATGTGGCTATTGCACCCCGGGGATGATCATGAGTTCGCTGGATCTGGTTAAACAGAACCCGGATCCGGATGAAAAACAGATCAGAGAGTGGCTCGAAGGGAACCTGTGCCGTTGCACGGGATATCAAAACATCGTGCGGGCTGTAAAAGCCGGCGCGCAAGCTATGCGCGCCGACGACTAAACCAGTCGACGCAGGAATGAGGTGAGCCATGACGGAAAATGGAATAGGCGCCGCGGTTAGACGCAAAGAAGATCATCGATTCATTACCGGCAAGGGTCAGTATGTCGATGACATAAACCGGCCCAACCAGCTTTATGCAGTCATTCTTCGCTCGCCGCTGGCACATGGAAAAATAAAGTCACTGGAAACGGATGCCGCGAAAGCTGCACCAGGCGTCGTCGCTGTATTTACCGGCGCTGACATGGCCGCAGCAGGTGTCGGTGGCCTGCCTTGCGGGTGGGGCATCACCAGTTCGGATGGTTCACCTATGGCCGAGCCCGGGCATCCGCCGCTTGCCGTGGATGTTGTGCATCACGTTGGTGACCAGGTTGCTGTTGTTCTCGCCGAGACAAAGGCCGCCGCGCGGGATGCCGTCGAGCTGATCGAGGTTGACTACGATGATTTGCCGGCGGTTGCCAGCCTGGATGCGGCCGGTGCAGAGGGCGCGCCCCTGGTCTGGGATGATGCCCCGGGAAACATTTGTTTCGACTGGGAGATCGGCGACGCGGCAGCAACAGACGCTGCCTTCGCAAAGGCTGCACAGGTTGTCAGCATCGACATAGTCAACAATCGACTGATTGCCAACGCGATGGAGCCGCGCGCTGCCATCGGTGACTACGATAGCGGCAAAGATGAGTACACGCTGTTCACGACCAGCCAGAACCCGCACGTTATTCGCATGCTGATGGGTGCATTTGTACTGGGTATCCCCGAACATAAACTGAGAGTCGTATCACCGGATGTTGGTGGCGGCTTCGGCTCAAAGATTTTTCATTATGCCGAGGAAGCGATTGTTACCTGGGCCTCCAAACAGGTAGATCGACCGGTCAAATGGACGGCTGACCGTAGTGAGTCTTTCATTAGCGATGCACACGGTCGCGACCACGTTTCTCACGCCGAGCTTGCGCTGAGCGAGGACGGCGAGTTTCTCGGCCTCAGGGTTGATACACGTGCCAATCTTGGCGCATACCTGTCGACTTTCGGTCCGGCTGTACCGACCATTCTGTATGCGACATTGCTTGCAGGTACTTACAAGACACCAGCCATTCATGCGCGGGTCAGGGGAATGTTCACCCACACCGTGCCGGTTGACGCCTACCGCGGCGCGGGCAGGCCGGAGGCAAGCTATCTCCTTGAGCGCCTGGTAGACAGGGCGGCGAAAGTCACCGGAATCGATCCGATCGAATTACGGCGGCGAAACTTCATTAAGCCGGATGAATTTCCATACCAGACGCCGGTCGCGCTGGAGTACGACATCGGAGATTATGATGCGGCAGTCGACAAGGCACTGGAACTTGCGGACTACGATAATTTCGCGCAGAGACGCGAAGAATCCGCAAGCCGTGGCAAGCTGCGCGGGGTTGGCATAGCCACCTACATAGAAGCCTGTGGCATTGCTCCATCAAACGTCGCTGGTGCCCTGGGAGCGCGGGCAGGTCTTTACGAAGCAGGGACCGTACGCGTCAATCCGACCGGTTCAGTGTCGGTTTTCACCGGATCACACAGCCATGGCCAGGGGCACGAGACGACATTTGCCCAGCTGGTCACCGAAGCGCTCGGCGTGGACTTCGACAATGTCAGTATTGTTCACGGTGACACCGCTAAAGTACCCTTTGGTATGGGTACTTATGGTTCGCGATCGGCAGCCGTCGGTGGTGTGGCGCTGATGAATGCGCTGGAAAAAATTCGCACCAAGTCACGCAAGATCGCCGCGCATCTTCTCGAGGCCTCAGCAGAGGACATTGAATTCAAGGATGGCAAGCTAACCGTCGTTGGCACCGACCGGTCCGTTGCGTTCGGCGATGTGGCGATGGCTGCCTACGTGCCACACAACTACCCGCTGGATACGCTGGAGCCCGGGCTCGAAGAGACAGCATTCTACGATCCGAAAAATTTCACCTTTCCCGCCGGATGCCACATCTGCGAAGTTGAAATTGATCCGGATACCGGCGTGGTCGATGTCGTGAGTTTCACTGCTGCCGATGATTTTGGCCGCATCATCAATCCGATGATTGTCGAGGGCCAGGTGCATGGTGGCGTTACTCAAGGTATTGGCCAGGCCCTGTATGAGCAGTGTGTTTATGATGACAGTGGCCAGTTACTGAGCGGTTCGATGATGGACTATTGTCTGCCGCGCGCAGACAACCTGCCCAATTTTGCGGTAACGACCAATGTCACTCCATGCACGCACAACGTGCTCGGCGTGAAAGGCTGTGGTGAGGCTGGTGCCATTGGTACACCACCCGCGGTGATAAATGCGGTGGTCAATGCGCTTTCTGAGTACAAAATTGATGACATGCCAATGCCGGCAACGCCGGAACGTGTCTGGCAGGCAATCCAGTCAGCAACCAATTAGGAAGAATCGGATATGTACGAATTCAACTACCATCGCCCGACTTCGCTCGAAGACGTAAGCGAAATCCTTGCCGCGAATGACGAAGCGAAGATTCTCGCCGGCGGCATGACACTCCTGCCGACGATGAAGATGCGCCTGGCACAACCCTCAGACCTGGTCGATCTCTCGGCGATCGACGGATTGAGCGACATTAGCGATACCGGCGACGCCATCGAAATTGGTGCGATGGTCAGACACGCGGATGTTGCAGGAAGCGATATTGTGCAAAACGCAATCCCCGCGCTGGCCGAACTCGCGAATTCCATCGGTGACGCGCAAGTACGCAACCGTGGCACGCTCGGTGGGTCAATTGCCAACAGCGATCCGGCCTCTGACTATCCGGCTGCGGTACTCGGCCTCGATGCTGTAATCAAAACCAATAAGCGCGAAATTGCTGCAGACGATTATTTCAAGGGCCTGTTTGAGACGGCGCTGGAAGCAAACGAACTGGTAGTGTCCGTGAAATTTCCCAAGCCGAAAAAAGCCGCCTATGCCAAGTTTCCAAACCCGGCCTCCCGCTACGCGGTCGTTGGCGTAATGGTTGCCGAGACTGATAGTGGCCTTCGTGTAGCGGTAACAGGTGCCGGCGCCTGCGCCTATCGTGCGACGGAGATCGAGGCAGCATTGGGCAAATCATTTTCTACCGACGCACTGGCCGGCATATCAATGGACGCAGCTGATCTTAATGACGATCTGCATGCCAGTTCTGAATATCGGGCCCACCTGATCGGTGTCATGGCAGGACGAGCCGTTAGTACACTAGGTGGCTGAAAAAAAAGTACAAGACGGATTACCAGCAGACGTTTCCGCGACGGAGGAGCTGCTTCGTAGTGGTGAGTACGTTGCCGGTCGTGATCTTGCGACTGTTGTTTACCTGGCCCTGCGTATGGGGCGGCCGTTGTTACTGGAAGGTGAAGCGGGCGTTGGCAAAACAGAGATTGCGAAGGTATTAGCGGCAACGCTCGGTCGTGATCTGATTCGATTGCAGTGTTTTGAAGGTCTGGATCTCGCCAGCGCCGCCTACGAATGGAACTATCCACGGCAAATGGTCGCAATTCGCCTCGCCGAAGCGGAAGGCAGCGTCACAGGAATTGGTGACAGCCTGTACACCCATGAATACCTGATTGAGCGCCCGTTAATGAGCGCCCTGATGCCGCATGACGGAGGACCGCCGGTACTGCTGATCGACGAAATCGATCGAGCCGACGAACCGTTCGAAGCGTTTTTACTTGAGTTGTTGTCGGATTTTCAGTTGAGTATTCCGGAATTCGAGACGCTGAAGGCGGCAGAGCCACCAATCGTTATTATCACATCCAACCGTACTCGCGAGGTACACGATGCGCTGCGGCGTCGCTGCCTGTATCACTGGGTTGACTATCCCTCCTATGCTGACGAAAGCAGAATTCTTGCGCTGAAAGCACCCCACGTCGGCGATGAACTGCGTGAGCAACTCATCGCGTTCATTCACAAACTTCGGGATGAGGACCTCTTCAAGCGTCCCGGCGTAGCCGAAACACTGGACTGGGCGAATTCGCTGACGCAGCTGGATGTGGTTGCACTCACCCCTGAAATCATCAACGATACCTTGGGTGCGCTGCTGAAGTACCAGGATGACATTATC
>QNFK01000061.1 GCA_003645495.1 Gammaproteobacteria bacterium | reverse complement strand
TACGTGCAGCTGTCATAGTCATCTTGTGTCAGGTGTTCGATGCCATCACGCAGTTCGGCAAAATCGCTGATTAGCCCCTTGCTGAGTGCCAGGCGCACCATGGCATCAATCTGCCATTCCCAGTGCGCCGTGTCGTGTTCGGACAGGTCGATCGGCCCGCCTTCCTGACCGCCAATGTCATGTGGTCCCCAGGATTTGCTCATGATCTCGTTCTTCCTTATTCCTGACGGTAGATAATGCCGTCTTTCATGACCAGCCGCACGTTGCGTAACGCGGAGATATTTTCAGTTGGATCACCATTCACAGCAAGCAAATCTGCCAGCAATCCTGCCCGAACCCTGCCGACTTTCTTGTCTATATGAAACAGGTCTGCGTTAACAGAAGTGGCAGAACGTAATACGTCCCCCGCAGGCATACCGTAGTCAACCATCATTTCCAGCTCGCGTACATTGTCACCGTGTGGGTACACACCAACATCGCCGCCAAAACATATCGTTACACCCGCATCCAGTGCAGCTTTGAAACTCTTCTTTTTATTCTGAATACGTGGCGGGTCCGGATCAACGCCCTTGTTCCAGCCACCATATTGTGAAATTGCATCGCCAGCTGCGAGCGTCGGGCACAAAGCCACGTTGTTCCTGACCATCAATTTGTAAACCTCGGCAGTTGCACCATCGCCATGCTCAATCGTTTCGATCCCGGCAAGAATAGCGCGCTTCATCGCTTCCGCGGTTGATGCGTGTGCAACGACCGGCCGGCCGCTGCTTTGGGTTATTTCCACGATTGTTTCCAGCTCGGCCTGGGTGAAAGTTGCCGACGCCGTACCGTTCGGTCCCCATCGATAATCGGCATAGACTTTCACGAAGTCGATATTCCTGCCTATCTGGCTGCGCACGACACGAACAAGATCGTCATAACCATCAGCCGTCTCCGCACCAAGCGGAACGTCGACACCCTCATGAAACCCTTTCGGGCCGTAGCTTCCGGTGGCAACTATCGCCTTGCCAGCCACCAACAACCGTGGACCTGGTATTACGCCTTTGTTAATTGCATCGCGTACACCAACATCAGCATACCCCGCGCCCTCCGAACCCAGATCACGCATCGTTGTAACACCAGCCAGCAGTGAATCCCGGACGTGATTTACCGCTCGCGCAACCCTTTCCGCCTCAGATTCCTTAAGAACCTGGTCATTCCACACGGTCTCATTGTATGGGTGCAACAGAATATGCGAATGGCCCTCGATTAAACCTGGCAGCAAAGTCTCGCCGCCCAGGTCCAGTGTTTGATCGATATCGACTTCTGGCATGTCATCAGCACTGCCCGCATACAATATCGAGTCACCGCGGACCAACACGATCCAGCCCGGATGCATATCCTCGCCGTCAAAAACCTGTGCTGGTCTCAGTAATGTTACGGACTCCGCGGCAAATGCCGGGAAGATCGTCAGGACCGAAAACAGTAGGGTAATAAGAATCTTGTTCATGACAATTCCAGTTGTGATTTCAAGCGCAAGTGGTCACAGGGGCAGAATCTGCCTTTTGCGATGCACTGATATTAGTGCCGCGTCCACATTGGATCAATGTGCGTATCAGTCGTAAAGCAGATTCTTGACAGGCAACTACGCCGGAAGTACAAGCGGTGGAGGTACAGCAAAAATCAATCATTGTCGGGGGATCTTATGCGCAGGAATCTACTAATCACAGCACTCCTGGTGCTGGCCGTCCCGGCCAGCGTATTTGCACAAAACATTGCAGAACCATTCAAAGTCGGCACTTTTGAAATCAATGGTGCGCCAACTGTGGCAATTGTCCTGCGCGACAGCCTCATCATCGAACTAGATGCAGCCAACGCAGCCCTCGAGAAAAGTGCGTCTTACCCGCAAATACCGTTGCCAGCGAATATGCTCGAACTCATCGGCAGGTATGAGTACGGTTTGAAACGCAGGCTTTATGAGATCGTCAATCACCTGGTAGCCAATGATGGCCTCGGCAGCAATCGACCGGATTATGTGCATGACGTCGGCGACGTAAGGACACTGCCACCAATAATGTACCCGGGAAAAATACTCAACGCGGCAGTCAATTTTTACAGTCACATCGATGAATCCGGCACGCCGGAAGAGCGGAAGGAAGCAGCGCGCCTGCGTCGCGAAAAACGCGGTGTGCCATACCTGTTTCTGAAACCGAGCCGTGGCGCTGTGGTTGGCAATGGTGCTCCGATCGTAATTCCCTATGGCCGCAATCGAACAGATTGGGAAGTTGAACTGGGCGCTGTGATCGGACGAACCGCAAAATATGTATCAGCAGATGACGCAGAAGATTACGTCTTCGGCTATGTGGTCACCCTGGACATATCCGACCGCGGTGGCAGGCCACCCGGCGGCAGCCCGTTTCGCACCGACTGGTTTGTTGGCAAAGGCCATGACACATTTGCACCGCAAGGTCCCTGGATAGTGCCAAAAGAATTTTATGGCAACCCGATGGAGATTCTGCGCCAGACCCTGAGTATTGGCGATGAGCAAATGCAGGAAGCGACCGCTGGCGACATGATTCATTCGCTGTGGGAACTGATCGAGTTTGGCTCGTCTGTCATCACTCTCTATCCCGGCGACGTGATTAACAACGGAACATCCGGAGGGACCGGCGTTGGCACAGCGGTGCGTGGTGAGCAACGCTTCCTGCAACCGGGTGATGAAATTGTTGCAACGATTGATGGTATTGGAACACTGCGCATGCCGGTGGTCGCTGAGAAGGAACCTGCAGGTCTTACTGGTGCGCATTTGCCGCCGGTGGATTCTTACAGGGATCCTTAGGTCGTGGGAGCGGCATGTGTACATGGATGTACTTATATCGCGGGGCGAGCTGTTTCTGGCAGAATTTTCCAGACTTGAGAATTCGCCCACAATTGAGACGGATGCTCGTGAGCGACGCCGCCCCCACAAATCTTTTTAGTTACTCCAGCTGCGACAATCGGTACAGCAGCACCGCAACCCGCTTCGTTTGCTGGTCCAGCGTTCGCAGGTCAGCGACTTCATCAAGCGTGTGACCACCAGACCCCATTAGGCCCACACCATCCATAGCCATCTCACCATCATTTGCTACAAATGAAATATCGCCAGCGCCCGCATTCCGTGGATTTACGGCAGCGACCGCACCAACGCCCAGGTCTTCGCTACCTTTGCTGAAAATATCCAGTAACGCATAGTTGCCATCACTCGGTGCCATCGGCGGGTAGCCATCACCGAACTCTATGCTCGCGTCGGTCATTGGCAAATGGGCGGCGACAATTTCACGCATTTTTTGTCTCGCGAGTTCCAGTTGTTGTGGCGAAACGGCCCGTAAATCACCACCTACTTTCACTGCACTGGATATGACATTGTTTTTACCAAACGCAGTACCGCTGTTCGACGCTTTGTCGTGCTCGACATCTGTCCCGCCTACGATCACGCCAGGATTGAAGGTCAGGTTTTTTTCTTTTGATAACTGCAGGCGAAACTCATGCAATATCCTGGCCGCCTCGTAAATCGCCCCATCACCGTATTCCGGCTGAAATACCTGCGAGGAATGAGCGCGGGTTCCGGTTACAGACAATGTCCAGTCGGTAGAACCACGGCGTGCAATAACGGCAGTTTCCGGATTGCCATCTCCATCTTCAAAGCCAATCGCATAGTCCGCCCAAAGTCCGCCTTCGATGAGCGCTGCGGAACGCAGGCTCTTCGGACTGCCGGATTTCTCTTCGTCGCCGGTTAATACGACCCTGATCGAAACTTCGTCGAGAACGTTTGCCGCACGCATCGCGCGCAGCGCATGAATCATTATGACATCGCCACCCTTCATATCCGTGGTTCCCGGCCCGCGGGCGAAGTGTTCGTCAACAATCTCGAATTTCTGCAGGGGGCTGTCTATGGGGAACACAGTATCGAGGTGGCCAATCAGGAGAATTTTTGGACCTTTGCCTGCGCGGTTTGCGACCAGGTGTCCGGCCCTGCCGAACGGCGCACCGTCTATCCACTCGGTCGTAAAACCCAGCTCCTCGAACTCCGGCGCGAGTAACTCACCCACTGCCTTTATACCCGCGAAATTCATCGAGCCGCTGTTGATGTTCACTGATTTCTCAAGCAGCGCTACCGCGCGCGCATGCTCCTCGTCGACGTGATTGGCCATGATTTCTTCAGTAGAAACCGGGACAGAGACTTGGGCAGCAGCGCTGGCAAATAACGCGCATCCAAAAACAACCAGCATGAAACTCTTTTTCATTAATTTTTGCTCATTAAGTAACGATTTGAATCGCGATTCCCGTTGTCGCCCTGGTGCGATTCGACTGCTGCAGTCTACCGTTAATGGGTGCCTGGCACACAATCCGCCCATCACCGCAAGGCCACTGCACAATATGCCATGCCGCCAACATAATCTGCACGCACAGCTACAATACTGGTTGTGGGATAACGCTCTGAAGTGAAGGGGAAAACAATGACTGTTCGAACAATCTTGCATTGCCTGGCGATATGCTGTGGCCTGCTGCCTGGCGCAGCTGTGCACAGCGCTTCCGGAGATGTAACAGAAGAACGCGTTCTGGCGGAATCGTCACAAGGCGAAAACTGGTTTCTCAAGGGCGGCAACTTTCGTGGCGAACACTTCAGCCCGCTGAATGAAATAAACGACAAAAACGTTGATGATCTCGGACTTGCGTGGGTAAGCGAGTTGCCAGTACCGGATGGCATAGCAGCCACGCCGATTGTGGTTGACGGTGTTATCTATTTGTCCGGTGCTTATTCCGTCGTATTCGCAATTGATGCATCCAATGGAAGCACTCTATGGACGTTCGATGCGGGTGTGCGGGCCCGCCTGGCAGAAGATCCTGGTATGTCGTGGACAGCGCGCGCCAATCGCGGCGTTGCGGTATGGCATGGCAAGGTATTTGTCACCACACCCGATTGCTGGCTGATTGCACTGAATGCAACCTCGGGCAACGAGATTTGGTCAGAGCAAACATGTGATCCAAAGAATGACTACGGTCTGACTGATTCACCTTACGTCGGCGGCGACAACGTATTCGTCGGCACGGCCGGTTCAGAAACACCGAAAAAAACCCGCGGCTACGTTTCTGCATATGATGCAGACAGCGGTGAAATGTCCTGGCGATTTTTCATCGTCCCGAGTGACGACCCAAAAGAGAACGATACACCGGCGCTGAAAATGGCGGCGAAAACCTGGTCGCAGGCTACGCTGGCGAAACACGGTGGCGGTGGACACAGCTGGAACGAGATGACCTATGACCCGGTTTCCGGACTGCTCTTTTTCGGTACGTCAGGGGCCTACCCCTACATCCACAGCAAACGCAGCCCGGACGGTGGCGACAACCTGTTTCTTTCATCAATCGTCGCCATAAACGCCGCAACCGGTGAGTATGTCTGGCACTACCAGACCGTTCCGGAGGACAGCTGGGACTTCAACGCAACCATGAATATCGTGCTGGCCGATCTGCGCATTGACGGCGAAGACCGGGAAACGGTTTTGATCGCGCCAAAAAACGGATTTCATTATGCGCTGGATCGCCTGACAGGCGAGCTGCTGACAGCCGGCAAGTTTGCGAAGATGAACTGGGCGACACACATCAACATGGAGACAGGCCGTCCCGTCATGGATCCGGCTGGCGAATACTGGAAAGCCGAGGGTGAGCAGACCATCGTCGTTTGGCCCAACATGTGGGGCTCGCATAGCTGGAACCCGATGGCGTACCACCCGCGACTTGGGCTTTCGTATGTACCGGTAGTCGATATCCCCGCCGTATTTAAGAGCAATGGCGATGGTAGTTTCAGCGATGACAATGTTGTTTTCACTGAGGTCGATGGCGCACCACACAGTCCTGGCAAGCTGGTCGCTTTTGATCCGGTGGCACAAAATATTCGCTGGACCGTCGATCATCCGTTGCCATACAACGGCGGCGTAATGGCCACTGCCGGCAACCTGGTGTTCCAGGGAAATGCGGAGGGCAACTTCGTCGCGTACGCAGCCGATACAGGTGAACAACGCTGGTCCGTAACGACCGGTTCCGCCATCACCGCTGCGCCATCGAGCTATTCTCTTGATGGCACACAATATGTAGTGATCCCGGTGGGCTCAGGCGGCGGCATACAGTTTTACTATCCACAGATGCACGCCACGGACAACGCGCACGGCCCGACCCGGCTGCTTGCGTTCAGTCTCGATGGCAAGGTCGATCTACCCGTCGCGGCAGCCGTTACGCGTGCTTTGCCGGAACAGCCGGACCTGGACGCTTCAGCGGAAACAATTGCGCTTGGCGAGTCTCTGTATGCCAGTCATTGCAAAGGCTGTCACGGCTACCAGGTCGTAGCGCGCGCCGGCGGATCCGTAGCCGACCTCCGTTACGCTTCCGCGGAAACGCATCAAACCTGGAATGGCGTAGTAATCGGTGGCGCCAGGCGCGCAAACGGCATGCCGTCGTTCGAACTGGATGTCGAGGATGCAGAAGCGATCAGACAGTACGTGCTTTCACTGTCCGAATCACTTCGCCAAGCACAGCAAACCAATAATGACTAAGATGCACTGATGGATATAGATACGCCACTCCGGGAGCTCGGACCCGTCAACAGCGAGGCATTGATCGAGGCAACCCTCGCACAGGATGAGATCGCCTGGAAAGAAGACAAGTATCGCCAGGAAGAATTTGAAGTTCACCGTTCGACCGAGTCGATTGTGCTGGTCTTCGTCGACCTGGATAGCTGGCCGGACCTCGTCGTAAGCCGGGAGCCTGGCTGGCCGCGGCTCGCGGACATCGCTCTACCGATGATGGATGACATTATTACGCGTTTTTACCCGCCCGGCGGCACCGTGATCAGGGCCATGGCAGCGAAATTGACTGCCGGTGGCATCATCAATTCGCATACCGACAGGCACCCTTCATTTCATTGCGGTCATCGTATACATGTTCCGATCACGACGAATCCCAGGGTGCGATTCATGATTGACGGCCAGCCTTATCAGTTCAAGGTGGGCGAAGCGTATGAGATTAATAATCAGAAGACGCATTCAGTCATGAATAAAGGGGCTGAGGACCGGATTACATTTATTTTTGACTATGTTCCGCCGGATAGGGTTGGTGGGAAGGCGGCGGGCGCGCAAAGTTAGGCGCGTGAGTCACCCGGAATCGCGGCAAGATGCCGCTCCTACGGTGCCAATCGATAATCCGTAGGAGCGGCATCTTGCCGCGATTAAACTCGATACATGCGTCGCTGTTTCACAATATCGGCGCCAGAATCTCGCGCAACACGTCAAGATGCGAATCGTAATTCTTGTGGAAATCCACGCCCGATCGATATATTGGCTGTCGAACCTGTTCTGAACTCGCCGTATTTACCACGCGATCGCTTTTATAAAATTCCAGGCAATCTTGCTCGAATTCCAGGCCGCAAAAATCCAGGACTTTCCTCACCTGGCTTTCCAGGTCATTGACGACTTCCTCATATTGAACCCGCATAACGACGCCCGGTAACACGGAGTCCCAGTGATCCATGATCTGTACGTATTGCAGATAGTACTCGGCCAGTTCCATCAGATCATATGACTGATTCTTTCCGCTAGCGAATAAATACCGGTAGTTTGCAACGCAGGTCGCCAGCGGGTCTCTGCGAGTATCGATTATTCGCGCGTTTGGCAACATAGAGTGAATGAAGCCGACGTGTGAAAAGTTTGCCGGCATTTTATCGGTGAAATACGGCCTGTCTTCCGAGCAATGTGTTGACGCGTGGTACAGGTAACTTTTGCCAAGGCCGGCAAGTCGCGATGCGTCAAGTTCAGCGACCATTTCGGGATATTGCGTGCGGTCCGGTCGGTTCTTGTCTATCGCTGACATCATGATGATGTAGGGCAATTCGCCCGCCCCTTCGACCAGGCTGTGACTGGCAAGAATTTGCTCGATCAATGTCGAACCGGAACGCGGCATTCCCAGTATGAAAATCGGCGCTCGCCCTGTCACGTCTGTTGTCGGCTGCTGCCGGCAAAACTCCGCACTGAAGACTTTTGTCATCTTGTTATGACGCACTTCAATTTCGACCGGGTCATAACTAACCAGCCGTCGTTTCGCAGTATTTGCCAGCTCATATCGTTG
>QNFK01000060.1 GCA_003645495.1 Gammaproteobacteria bacterium | reverse complement strand
TCATAAGGCTGAACTATAGGTAGCTATATGGGGCTGGTGTCAGAGCTCAGGCGCCGCAACGGCTTTCGGATGGCAGTGCTGTACGCTGTGGCGGCCTGGCTGATCATGCAGGTAACAGAGGTAGTCAAAGACCTCGCCAACCTGCCGGATTGGATTGGCCCGACTACTCTCGGCCTGCTGGCGATCGGGTTCCCGATTGCCCTGATCTTCTCCTGGTTCTATGAACTGACTCCCGAGGGCATCAGTCCTGAAAAGGATGTTGATCCCGAAGCATCGATAACGCATGTTACGGGCCGCCGACTGGACTTCGTCCTTATCTCGCTGCTGTGCGCTGCCGTCATATTATTTGCATACGACAAATGGTGGATCGGCCCGGCACCGGAGCGGTCGATTGCTGTCTTACCGTTCGAGAATATGAGCGATGACCCTGGCAACGAGTATTTCTCCGATGGCATCTCGGAGGACATACTAAACCTGCTGGCCGGGATTCCGGAACTCCGGGTGACCTCGCGTTCATCGGCGTTTTCATTCAAGGGGCAGAACCTGGATGTCCCAACGATGGCGGCCAAACTAAACGTTGCACATGTACTGGAAGGCAGCGTGCGCAAATCGGGCAATCAACTTCGAATCGTTGCTCAGCTGATCGAGGTGAAGTCTGATACGCATCTTTGGTCGGACACTTACGACCGGGAGCTTGAGGGCGTATTCGCCATCCAGGACGAGATAGCGGCAGCTGTGGTGAGCGCATTGAAGATCACGCTGCTGGGCAGAGAAGTCAAAGCTGCCGAGACTAACCCCGAGGCTTATGCGCTGTACCTGCAGGCACGATATTTTCTTAACCAGTTTACCGAAGAGGGCCATACGCGGGCCGAGACATTGCTCAAGCAGGCACTGGAAATCGACCCGGGCTTTGCGCCGGGCTGGTATTTGCTGGGCATCGTTTACAAGCGGCAGGCTGCTGGTTTCGGCCCTCTCTCCTTCTATGAGGGATACGAGCTGGCACGTCAGACCATCAATAAAGCACTGGACGTAGACCCGCAATATGGACCAGCTTATGCCGCTCTGGCCGCGCTCGAAATGGAACACGGCTGGGACTTTGTCGCAGCCCGTCAGCATCTGCAGCAGGCGCTGGCGTTGAATCCGGGCGATGCAGACATTCTGATGAAGGCCGCCGCCCTGAACCGCATACTTGGTCGCCTGGACGAGGCTATAGACCTTTACCAGCAGGCTGTCACCCTCGATCCGGTTTCAAATTTGGGACATATGAACCTGGGCATTAGCTATTACACCGCTGACCGCCTGGATGAAGCGGCGGACTCAGCACAAATGCTACTCTCGTTGAACCCGGGCGGGTTCATTGGTCACTTTTTGCTCGGCATTGTGCTGCTGGAGCAAGGGAACGCGCCAGCAGCACTGGCGGAAATGGAACAGGAGACTCTCGGCGCTTTTCGCCTGCAAGGAACGGCCATTGTCCAGCATGAGTTAGGCAATGCCGGTGCATCAGATGCGGCGCTTAAGGAGTTGATCGAGTGTTGCGGGGGGGGCGACCCGCCAAGCGCGGACTACCAGATAGCCCAGGTCTATGCCGATCGCGGTGAGAGCGATCTCGCTTTCGAGTGGCTGGAAGTTGCTTACGACAACCGCGACGGCGCGCTGGCCGGCATGATGAACAGCAAAGGGTTTACCAATCTTCACGACGACCCGCGCTGGGAACCCTTCCTCGATAAAATGGGTTTTCCGCGATAACGATATTGGCGGCTCAAGATTTAGATAAAATGGCCGCCATTGGCCCGGATATCAACCCATATCGTCTTTATAACCGACGCTGATCTCCCGCATCTTCGTTTCAATCCACTCCTGTACGATGAGGTTGGTTTCTTTTGGCGGACGACCGGATGCATCAATCTGCGGGCCGATACAAAAACGAATCAGACCGGGCCGCTTTCGCAGGCCGCGCCGTGGCCACACAGCGCCGGCGTTGTGAGCTACCCGTACGGTTGGGCAGCCCGCCTCCTTAGCAAGGACCGCGCCACTGATTCCATAACGCTTCGTCTCTCCCAACGGCATGCGGGTGCCTTCAGGGAAAATACTGATCCAGACGCCATCTGCCAGGAGCGCTTTCCCCTGCTCGATTACCTGGGTGATAGCGGAGCGGCCGGCACTGCGGTTTATAGCGATGGGGCGCATCGAGGCCAGACCCCAGCCAAAAATTGGTATCCACTTCAGTTCGCGCTTCAGCACCCACGTCTGTGGCGGAAAAACCGCTAGCTGTGCATACGTTTCAAAAACGGTTGTGTGTTTGATCAGGATGACGCTGGCTTCACCAGGTATGTTTTCTTCGCCCTCGATGCTGTATTCGAGGCCGCATATTACGCGACCGCCCCATAGCATGGTGTGGCCCCACATTTTCGCAAAGCGAAAGCGCATCGCATACGGAAAAGGATAAGACAGAAAACACATCGTGGAAAAAAAACAGACTGTCGCGTAAAAATAGATCTGGAAGAAAAGTGAACGCAACCAGATCAAGCCTGACCGCCTGATTTTCTATTGTTTGCTATCAACTGCTTCGCGGCAGCCTGCAAATCAGGGTAGGTCTCTACTTCTTCGTCCTTTTCGGCCAAAAGCACGGCCGTGTTCTGGCCGTTGCCAGTTAAAACAAGAATTGGTCGCCCGGAGACCGCTCTGGCAGCAGCGATGTCACGCTCTGAATCACCAACCATCGGCACGCCATTGATGGGTACGCCGTATTGTCGCGCCAGCTTGTTTAACAAGCCTGGCTTGGGTTTCCTGCAGTCGCAGTTATCGTCCGGGTGGTGTGGGCAAAAGACAATCCTGCCGAGATCTCCGCCGGCGTCCGTAACGGCCTGGCGCATTTTCTTATGTATAGCCTCGAGTGTCGGCATATCGATCAGCTTGCGACCCACGCCGGATTGATTGGTCGCTACGGCAACGGTAAAACCGGCATTTGACAATTCCGCTATCGCTTCGATGCTGCCGTCTATAGGTTCCCACTCAGAGGGCGATTTAACAAACTCATCCGAGTCATGGTTAATGACACCATCGCGATCCAGAATGACGAGTCGCCCGGACAAGTCTTACTCCTGTTCCGGCGTGAGGCGGGAAATATCAGCGATGTCGAGAAACAGCGAGCGCAACTCTGAGAGTAGCGCCAGCCGGTTATTGCGTATGGCCTCGTCATCTGTCATTACCATCACGTCATCGAAAAACTCGTCCACCGGCGCGCGCAAAGCAGCGAGCTGTTGCAAAGCGTCCGTATAGGCTCTCTTTTCTATCAGCGGTGCAACTGTCTTCCGGGCGGTTTGCAACGCGATGAACAATTTTGTCTCCGCGTCATCCTCAAAAAGTGACGCATCCAGTTCGGTCCCATCTGAAAATTCTGCCTGACGCAATATGTTTGCTGTGCGTTTGTTTGCCGCTGCAAGGCTGGCTGCAGCATCCAGCTGTAAAAAAGACGCCACGGCAGAAAGCCGTTCCGAGAAATCCAGTAGAGACGAAGGCCGCCTGACGCGAACTGCCTCAAACACATCGGCAGAAAAGCGCGCGTCCTGGTCTGAAAAATATCCGCGCATCCTGTCGACAATAAACTCGTACAGGTTCTTTCCGGTTTCTTGATTGTCCTCACCGGATGCCGGTTGCTGCGCAACCGCAGCCTCAATCGCCGCGACGATATCGAGGTCGAGCTTCTGCTCAATCAGGATTCGAATAATGCCAAGCGCTGCCCTGCGTAATCCGAAAGGGTCGCGGCTGCCGGAAGGCTTCTTGCCCAGCACGAAGATGCCGGCAAGCGTGTCCAGCTTGTCTGCTACCGCAAGAATGCTGCCAACACTTGTCGAGGGCAGTTCGTCGCCGGCGAAACGCGGCAAATACTGGTCACCGATTGCATCACAAACCGCTGCGCTTTCCCCGCCAGCCTGCGCGTAATAACGGCCCATCGTGCCCTGTAGTTCCGGAAATTCCCCGACCATGCCGGTAAGCAAATCGCACTTGGCCAGTATCGCCGCCCGCGCAACCAAGGCCGGCTCTATTCCAGCATGGTCCGCAAACATCGTTGCCAGCACGCCGACGCGCAGTGCTTTATCGCGTAATGTACCGAGCCCTTTTTGATAGACCACAGTGGCGAGCGCATCGCAGCGATCCCCCAGCGGTGTTTGCTGGTCTGTTTTCCAAAAGAACGCAGCATCCGCAAGTCGGGGCCCAATGACACGTTCGTTACCGTTCCGGACGCGCTGCGGCTCCTTGCTCTTAATGTTTGCTACCGTGATAAAAAGTGGCAGGAGCTTGTTCGCCTTGTCCCGCAGCGGAAAATAGCGTTGATGATTCGTTAGTGTGGCGACAATTACTTCGTCCGGCAAAGACAGGAACGCTTTGTCAAAAGTACCGGTTAGCGGTACGGGCCACTCAGTTAGTGCGGTAACCTCGTCGTAAAGCGCGGCGTCGCCGACGGCGCTTCCGCCCTCCACATCGGCAAGGCACCGGACGCCGCTGACAATCTTTTCCAATCGCGCTTCGAAGTCCGCGATGACGAAGCCCTTCTCTTCAAGAGTAGCCAGGTATTTATCGGGCTCGCTAATCACGATTTCGCCCGGCGCGTGGAAGCGATGACCGCGTGACTTGTTGCTAGCCTGGGCACCCAGTATTGAGCCGCTGATAATCTCATTACCATGCAAAAGAATGAGCCAGTGCACGGGTCGTACAAACTCTGCTACGGAATCACCCCAGCGCATGCGCCGTGGCATAGGTAACGCAGACAACGCACGCTCCACGATACCCACAATAAGGTCTTTCGTTGCCTTGCCGCTCTCGAGCGCGGTATGTGACAACCACTCACCACGATCTGTTTTCTCCCGGCCAAGGTCATTGACGTCAACGCCGCACTTTTTCGCGAACGCAAGCCCGGCGGGCGTCGCCTCGCCTTTGTCATTAAACGCGATCGCAACCGGTGGGCCTTTCTGCGTAGTCTCCCGATCTTCCTGTTTGTAGGCGAGCGAATTGACGAGCACGGCGAGCCGTCGTGGGCTGGCGAAGGCTCTGACCTCGCCATGATTCAGGCGACTCTTATCAAGGTCAGCAACCATGTTGTTGGCAAACGCATCCATCAGCGCTCTTAGCGCTTTCGGTGGCAACTCTTCTGTTCCGACTTCGACCAGGAAGTCGGCGGATGTATTCGCGGCCACTATTCTGCAGCCTCGTCAATCGCGTCACCCAGCAACGGAAAGCCCAACGCTTCGCGGCTGGCGTAATACGCTTCGGCGATAGCGCGCGCCATCGTTCGAATGCGCAAAATAAATCGTTGTCGCTCACTCACTGAAATCGCCTGTCGTGCGTCCAGCAAATTGAAGGTATGCGATGCCGTCAACATTTGTTCATAAGCAGGTAACGTGAGGCCACTGTCGATAAGGCGCTGGCCTTCCTGCTCCGCGTGATCAAACGCCGCAAATAAAGCAGCGGTATCCGCCTCTTCGAAATTGTAGCGGGACTGTTCGACCTCATTTTGATGATAAACATCGCGATAGCTGATGCGACCAAGCGGTCCGTCTGTCCAGGTAATATCAAAAATACTTTCGACGTCCTGCAAATACATCGCGAGGCGCTCAAGTCCGTAGGTGATCTCACCGGTCACGGGCTTGCATTCCAGTCCGCCGACCTGCTGGAAGTAGGTAAACTGGGTGATCTCCATACCGTTCAGCCAGACCTCCCAACCGAGCCCCCAGGCGCCGAGTGATGGCGACTCCCAGTTGTCCTCGACAAATCGAATGTCGTGCACAGCCGGGTCAATGCCAATGGCACGCAAAGAGTCGAGATACATCTCCTGGATTTCAAGTGGCGACGGCTTGATTACGACCTGGTACTGGTAGTAATGCTGCAGTCGAAACGGATTGTCTCCGTAGCGTCCATCAGTTGGCCGACGACAGGGCTGCACGTAGGCAGCGCCCCATGGCTCTGGTCCAATGGCGCGCAAAAATGTTGCGGGATGGAAGGTACCGGCACCCATCGGCATATCGTAGGGCTGCACAATGACGCAGCCACGCTCTGCCCAGAATTGTTGCAGCGCCAGAATAAGGTCCTGAAAGGTCTGCATGGCGGGCTGATTTTCCTTGTCCATCGATGATTTCACGTTAGCTCGTATATTTCATGAGTGGGCGGGACTGTCGGTTTCTGTGCCGGCACAGGAAGCGATAGCCCGGCAGGCGTTAACTGTAACGCTTCGACCCGCACCGATAAATGCTGAACTGTTTGAATCATCTATGTTTTCTGTCTGGGAAGCCGGCACTTATGAGTTATTCGGGCCTGAATAAGGCGCGCAGTATAACCGGATATCAAGAGGGAGTGAGGCGCTGGGATGCTGTGGCTGTAAAGCTCGCAGGATGACCCCCAAACAGGCTCCCCGGGAGTCGAAGTGCAAAGTCGGTGCAGAAACAGTCAAGCCGCACTATAATGGTGCACACAAGAAGTGAGTTGCACCAACATGGTGCGTCCGCGGATTCCGATAACACTATTTTACATTAAAAATCAGGGGCTTAGCTTAGGCCTTCTACTGGCACAGTTCATGCAATAGAAGAGTCTAATGGCGACCACCTAAAACCGCGAAAACCCGCAATAGCGTGGCGCGACACGAATTTTAAACATTAACCAGAGGATACGTTCATGACCCCTGCTGAGGTTCTCGGCCTGATCAAAGAAAAAGAAGTCAAATTCATCGACCTGCGTTTCACCGACACAGTCGGCAAGGAGCATCATGTGACGATACCGGCACATATTGTTGATGAAGACCTGTTTGAAGACGGCAAAATGTTTGACGGCTCATCGATTTCCGGATGGAAGGGCATCAATGAATCCGACATGATTCTGATGCCAGACGCAGCGTCTGCTGTTATCGATATCTTTTCTGAAGACACCACGATGAATTTGCGCTGCGATGTTGTCGAGCCGGCGACCATGCAGGGTTACGATCGCTGCCCGCGATCATTGGCGGAACGCGCCGAGGCGTACATGAAGTCGACCGGCATTGCGGACCAGGCTTACTTCGGACCGGAAAACGAATTTTTTGTGTTTGATGACGTGCGTTGGGACGACACGATGCAGGGTGCGTTCTACTCGATAGATTCGAGCGAGGGCGCCTGGAATAGCGGCCGTAAATATGAAGGTGGCAATAGCGGTCATCGACCTGCAGTCAAAGGCGGCTATTTTCCGGTTCCCCCGGTCGATTCATTGCACGATATTCGCTCTGCGATGTGCCTGGCGCTCGAAGAGATGGGCGTCGAAACGGAGGTGCATCACCACGAAGTAGGGACTGCCGGCCAGTGCGAGATTGGCACGCGTTTTAACTCGCTGGTGCGCAAGGCTGACGAGGTGCAAATCATGAAGCATGTCGTACACAACGTAGCTCATGGCTACGGCAAGACGGCGACCTTTATGCCCAAGCCGCTGGTAAACGACAATGGCAACGGCATGCACGTTCACCAGTCCCTGTTCAAGGACGGCAAAAACCTCTTTACCGGTGATGGTTACGGCGGCTTGTCCGATATCGCGCTTTATTACATCGGCGGCATCATCAAACATGCCAAAGCACTGAACGCTTTCACCAACCCGGCAACCAACAGTTACAAACGCTTGGTACCCGGCTTCGAGGCGCCGACAATACTTGCTTATTCAGCGCGCAATCGGTCTGCGTCTATTCGAATTCCCCATGAAACCAACCCCAAGGGCCGCCGCGTCGAGGTGCGGTTCCCGGATTCAATGGCCAACCCGTATCTCGCTTTCGCGGCGATGATGCTCGCCGGCCTCGATGGCATTCAGAACAAAATTCACCCCGGAGATGCAATGGACAAGGACCTGTATGACCTGCCGCCGGAAGAGGAGAAAAATCTGCAGCTGGTCGCATTCTCGCTCGAAGAAGCGCTCGGTTCGCTGGATGAGGATCGCGCTTTCCTGAAAGCTGGCGACGTGTTCAGTGATGACCTTATAGACGCTTATTTAGACCTCAAGTCGGAAAACGTGATGCGGTTGCGTATGACGACCCACCCGGTCGAATTCGACATGTACTACAGCCTCTAGGGCGGGCAGATGACAGGGCCGGCCGTGAGAAGCCAGACCAGCAGCGCTGCCGCCCCTGAGACCAAGGCAAAAC
>QNFK01000059.1 GCA_003645495.1 Gammaproteobacteria bacterium | reverse complement strand
TGAAAAAATTGACAGCTCTGTGACGGTCCGATTGGTCCTGGGAGCCATGAGATAGTCCCTCTCTGCCAGGGTGCTAAATGTGCCAGAGTTCGTTATACCGTCGCCGGCACCACTCATGTTAAAGATGTCGAATCGCACGCATGGCAGGGAAGTGATGAATCCGCCCGGAGCTGGCAAGCGTGGGACCCAAACTACTTGCCCTGACGGCAAACCGGTCGCCGTATCAGCTACAACACCCAGTCTCTGCGTGGCGAAGAACAGGTTGTTCTCCAGCAGGATTGGCTGTGCTACGAAGCCCGTAGCACGGTCATACGACGCCGAAACATCGTAGCCCCAGTTATCGCTGAACGGCAGGTCGCCGGTGATGCCCGCAACCAAACGCACTTGTTGCAACTCGGTATCGAACGTCTGCGGGATGTCTGCCATTGTCAGGACGGGGTTAACGTCGAATGAAAACGGATTCATCGGATTCTGGAACATTTGCGGCGCGCCGTTAGCGTCCGCGATGATCGTATTCGTTGAAGTTACCAGCGGAATCTGTCCAGGAATACCCGGGAAAATCTGCTCGCGTGCAGCGATGACATCATTCGTCCGGTTGAAGTAGTAGCCCTCAAAATAGAACTCTTCTTGGTGGCCCCAATCAAGATCCACGTGACCGTTCATCACCAGTGAGAAGCGCTCGTACGGACGCCACAAATCGGCATCCTGGCGATCCAGCTGATCATTGAATCGTTGGTCATAACGGAACCGATCCAGGAAGAACGGCCGACCATCATTTGGGAAATTATTCAGGGTTGAGCTAACCGGCTGCGGTATTGCTGAAAACAGCGAGTAACCCGTGACAGGCTGACCCGGGTTCCTTCCGGTTGCGCCATAACTGATATTACTGGAGCCTGGCGTATAGATTAATCGCGTGCCATCAACGGAGGAGGGTATCAACCCAGAGTCCGCAACCAGTTCGCCCGCTGCGCCATCAGCAAAAGCATCAAAGCCCAAGGTGGTCATCCAGTTATCCGGGAAGTCACTGCGACAGTTCAGAATTCTGTTGCCGCTCATGTCCTGACTGATACCAGAGGTTCCCCGACGCAGACACTGCGAGTAAGAACGATCGCCCGTACGCACACGTTCCTGCCTGGAGTACTCCATGCCGAACGTGATGTTGCCGCTGTCGTTGCCGACACCACCAACCAGGGAGGCCTGATAAATCTCACCGCCTGTGTCGTTTGGAATTTCAGTATTAATTGTGAAGTTAATGCCTTCAAAATCTTTCTTCAGGCGTACGTTCACAACACCTGCTACAGCGTCAGCGCCGTAAACAGTTGAAAGGCCGCCCGTCAGAAGGTCTACGCCTTCAACCATGCCAATCGGAATCATGTTGATGTCCGGCTGCGGGGGGGCTCCACGAATACCTGCAAGGCCTAATCGTTTGCCATTAATGAGAACGAGGGTTCTCTCGCAGCCAAGGCCACGAAGGTTAATACAGGCAGATCCGACGCCACCATCCGGTGGTGCCTCAGACGCATTCGTCTGGCCGGCGTTTGCACTGTGGCTTGCGTCAACCTGTTGGCCACTGGCGGCCGTGGATTTTTGCAGCAATTCTGATATCGAGACGATACCAAGTCGCTGCGCTGCCTCAGTATTGAGGACCTGTATTGGTGTGGTGGTTGAGAATTCGTCGCGGGCAATACGAGAGCCCGTTACGGTAATTTCCTCGATACCTTCCTCGTCGTCGGCATCCTGCGCCTGGACGGGTGATACAAAGAATAATATCCCTGCCACCAGTGGCCATGCGCTCAACAGGCGTAGCCAACTCTTCCTAGTACTCATAATCATTTTCTCCCAAAAAAGACCTCACCCCTTATGATGTTAGGGCTTGCGGCCGGAGTGTTGTTTCATTGCAATAGATCGCTTATGCCGACCAAAACTCAAATAAGTGCACCTTATTGAGCGGCCTGAAAATAACAACCATCAGGTCAACGGCGATCCTGTGCGCCCTAATTTACTCTTTGCTCAGCAAATATCAATGATTTGTTGTTTTACCGGTGGATGGTCAGCGTTCCAAGGCCGGCTATTTGGAAAATTCCCTTATAAAAAAAGGATATATAGAGCAAAACAATATGTTGCATTTGAGCAACATTGGTGAATTCGGGAGCGACTGCAGGACAATAGCGGACGAAAACCGACCTGGTTGGCAATCTGTCCGGGCTAGCGACCGCGATTGGCGGACTTCGCGACCGCCGCTTCATAGTCCAACGGCAGGTAGAAATATTTGGCCCGATACTGCAAATTTTCAGTATCTGTGGCTACACCGTCCACATATCGCGGCCGATAGACGAATTCACTGACCGAGTTGCGCACTCTTTTTTCCATCTTTGAGAAGTTCGGTGGATTAGCCTCGACGACCCGACGGTCTTTTGTACGCCCCCGGTCATTTACCGTAAATTGCACGATCAATTCACCCTCGAGATAATCATCCTGCGTTACTTTTTCGCGATCCGGGTTATATTCGAAATTAGAATAAGGATCGGGTCTGCGCTGCAACAGGGCTACCGGCGATTCGAGATTTTCTGCGCGTGCGACCATATAAATTTCTTCCGACGACATCAATTCCCAGGCCTGTGCATAGTAGCGATGCGCTCGTCCCTTCAAATCAAATAGCGTGTAGTAGTCCGCAAGCGCCAGCAAACAATCTTTTCTTAGCTCCCAGTCGCCCTCTGGATTATTCTCAGCAATCCATAGCGCTCTCTTCAGGTGTTTTTCAGCCTTTGATGTCGTCACCGCACGATATATGGTATCGCGCAATGCAGTGATAGAGTGCTCCGCCATCCTGATATTGGGTTCGACCAGCGCCACGTCATTCCTGGTGTTACTAATGCGTTTTATGTCGCGAATATGCCGCCAGGCTTTGTACGCTTCACGATTCATATTCAATTGCCCATAAAGCTCCGCCTTTAGATAAAAAGCTGGCAATAATTCTTCCGAATTCCGCGGGTACTTGCGCGTGTAAAGCATATAGATGCGATCCAGCATATCCAGCGCAGAACCCGGGTCGTCTTGATCAAGATAAATCTGCAGCTTCGTATGCAGGATTGGCAGTTGTTTAAGACTATGTGGACCATAGTTGACGTTGCTGACGTGCATGGCCCGATCGAATGTCGCAAACGCCTCATCCAGTCGTCCCGAGTCCAGGTGCACGATAGCAAGACCACGCAACGGCAATATGAGTGAAGGGCTGAGGTTGTCTTCCGCACCGGCAATGAGATGCAAAGCGGCCTGGTAATTCTGTATCGCCGATTCGTGACTGCCCTGGACTTGCTGGGCAATGGCAAGGTTCTGCAACGCACGGGCGCGGGCCGGTACGGCATCGATCGCATCGGCGTCGACCGATTCGATCATTTGCTTGGCGGCTATTTCTGCCTCAGAGAAAGACTCGTTGACCAGCGCTTCATTGAAAGAAGTAAAGCGATCTCGTTGTTGCTGATCAGCAGTTGTTGGCGGCGCCTGAATTAATTCTGGCCAATTGTCAGTAACGGAGCTGGCTGATGCGGCGCTGGCGACAGCCCATAATAACGGGACACATAGAAAATTAGATTTTCTGAAAGCATTCTGCATAGCTAACAATCAGAATAACCCCGGTAGCAGCATTTCAGCAAGTGTATAGACCGGGGCGGCCGGGAAATGTTCAGGCGTTATGCGAAATGAGTCTGAGCAGATCCGTCGATCCCGGGCTAGCCCGACGCAGGCAGGCGTCGCGTTGGCTGCCACTTCCAGTAGGTCAATGAACGCCAAAACCACTCGGCGGGGCCAAACCGATAATGCTTTAACCACAGTGGACTAACGATCATTTGTAATCCGATTACTATGACGACAAATGCCATTTGCCAGAGCCGCGGAATCTGACCGTAAAGACCGAAACCGTAGCCGTAAAATACTGTAGTCAGGATGATCGAATGCAGCAGGTAATTGGTGAACGCCATTCTCCCGACAGCAGCGAAGCGCTGCATAAGGCGCTTGAGAGCGCCGGTTTTGACGATCAGCATGACCAGCGCAATATGGCCCAGGGCGACAAACACGCTACCGATATAATTGGGTGCCATGCCGATCCTGAACATGAATATATGATCCCACTGGTGGGACGTCACCAGGTAGATACTATAAAACATGATCGGTAATCCGATGCCGTATCCGGCCAACATCAACTTCCTGTAAAACGAAATACTGCGCTCGGCGGACAAGACACCAAGTTTCATCAACGCCATACCAATCAACATCAGACCACCAACCCGCCACAACAGAAACGCCACGATTGCCTGGGTTTGCATGCCAATGACCATGGGCGCCCGATGTACAACGATATCCGGGTAATTTCCCATATAGGCCTTGAGGTCTCTTGCGACCTGCTCCTCAGGCGGCGCCATGAAAACCATCATGGCCTCCCACTCTTCCAGTGTCGTGGCCTGTTCTTCGCTTAGCTCCTCACCGGATTCCTGCACCTGTTCGATCTCGGCGACCGACACCTGCAGCTTATCCACATAAATGCCACCGGCATAGCTGAACAACAGCGCGACCGGCAACATCAGGCACGCGACAATGATCAGTGTTCGTGGCTTGCGCTTTCTGAGTGGAAAAATCAACATTCCCATCAATGCATAGCTAAACAGGATATCGCCGAACCAGATCAGATAGCCGTGCAACGCGCCAATAAGGAGTAGCCAGAAATTGCGTCGATACCAAACGCCAGCGTATTTACTGCCACGTGATTCAGCACGCGTACTCATCATGATAAGGCCGGCGCCAAACAGCACTGAGAATATGGTCATGAATTTCTGATCGAAAATCAGGTGTGTGAAATACCAGGTACCAATGTTGAACCACTCAGTACCACCGTAAGCGAGCGGATTGGAGTAGGCGGCCATCGGCATGGCGAAGCCGTAGATATTCATCACGAGGATGCCGAGAACGGCTATGCCGCGCAGCGTGTCGATTGAGTCGAATCGCTCGGACCCTGTGACTGGCACGGCGGAATGCAGTTGCTCTATATCGTGATCGTCATCTGGCGCAATTGATTGGTCGATCATGCGTGTCTACGCTTCGAATTAGCAGGGAGTCACCGTAGCACGAATTATCGGGCGGACGAAAATCAACAGGACCGTACGATTTGTTGCAGTAGAGAAAATTTCGTGGGAGCGGCTTTAGCCGCGAATATCCTGGCATTCGCGGCTAAAGCCGCTCCCACGACTTATGCCAAAAATGGGGTTCGGTGCTTAAGCCGGGAAGAAGTCGATCGGCTTGGTGGTGGTAACCGGTTCTACGTCTCTGGCCTCGAAACGGAAAAGTTTCACGCGCTGCACCAGCTTGCGTTCCAGTTCTTCATCGTCGAGTTCACTCGATACAATCTCGCAGAACGTGACCTCACCGGATGGAGCAATGGTAAGACGCAATACCAGTTTGCCTTCAAGAATTGGATTCATGCGCAGTGCACGATTGTATAGAGCAAAAATGGCGCCCTTGTTTTTGTCAAAGACAAGTTCGATTTCCTCGCGGCTGCGCGATGCTTTGCCGCTGGTGCCGGTACGCCGCGCACCACCCGCAGATTGCCCAACTGCCTCAACAGGACTCTTGATCGCCGTGATGTTACGTCCGGCCAGTGCCGAGCCGCCAGTATTGCGACTCATGCTCGCCGTGTTAATGCCGGCACTCGCGGTACCAACCTTCGAGGTAATCATTGAGCGTTCGTTACGTGCCGCCGAACCGACCGATGATGTCAATGGTCGTTCATCGGCAACCTGTTCGAGAACATCGCTGTCAGCCAGCGCGGCGAGGTCTTCAGTAAATGGCAGGAACGCCGCCTGTGCCTGGTCACGCGCAATTTGTTCGTAGTCAATTTCCGGCTCAGGCTCAGGCTCGGGTTCTGGCTCCGGCGGTGGTGGCTCTTCCGCAACCAACTCCGGCTCAGGTTCAGCGATTGGGTCTGCCTCAGGCTCTGGCTCCGGCTCCACCGGTTTCGGTGGCGGTGGCGGTGGCGGCTGTTGCTCCAGTAACAGTTTGGCAATACGCGGTGGAATAATATCCACAGCATTCGGATCTACATCAGGTGTAGGTATCCATGGAAAGACCAGGGCAAAGAACAAGGTGACGCCGAAGACAATAGCGAGCAAGCGCCGGAATTTCCTTTCCTGGCTCGTGCTCTTCGTCCACGCAAGCTCGTATTCTCTGTAGTAAGGAATGTCCAATCCGTTACTCCTGACCTGAAATCCTGTTCATCATCTGTTTCTCGTCCAATGGTCCGTGCTAAAGCGAAACGCTAAGCTGGTTAGCTTCCTGCAGCAGGTCCGAACTTTTCTGCAGCACAGCCAGTGAAATTTGTCCGTATTCGGAAGCCGTACAGGTCGCCATAACTTTCTTCAGCAAGCGATACGGAATGTCTTTGTCACCCATGATCGTGACTTCACGACCGGCGATATCCTCCTGGGTTTCGCGTCGAAGTACGCGGTCGTTTTGCGACAAAAGTGCCTGGCGCAGCTCTGGTATGTCATTGCCCCGGAGTTGCAATACTTCACTCACCTTCGCCACGGGGGTTCCCTGTACGATGATGAATTCATCACTGATCAAAATAACCACGCTCTCCGATGCCTTTGCTTCAGCAATCGATTCGGGCAGTTGAATGTCCTTTGCATTCGGCAACACTTCTACGTCCGATGAGTTGACCAGCAGGAAGAATACCAGGATCGTGAAAATATCCATCAACGACACCAGGTTCAGCGCAGCACCACCTAGCTTGCCGCGCTTGTGGTGACGCTCCATTCGTTTGGCGCGAGCTGACTTAATCATGATTCAGGCTCCGTCCAACACCGGTGCATCACCGATTGAAATGTCCGGGAACAGATCCTCGCGAACGATTCGTTCACCTTCGATCGATTCCGCAATCCTGACGCGATCCATTACCTGGACCAGCGTGTCATACGCAATTTCCGACTCGAGCAAAATCGCTGCATCGGTCTTTTCCGGATAACTCTTCTTGATCTCTGACAATTTCTGGCTTAACGCCGCATAGTCATAACCATCGATACCGTTTGGATACACGCCCAAAGCGCCAATGTTGCGGTCGCCTACTTCTATCTGTCCTTCTCGGACGGTTACTTCCAGTTGAAAAGTCAGTTCCTTCTGCTCAGCGGGCTCGGTAGAGGAGCCTGGCAAATTCAGTTCGAGAATTGCCAGACGCGAGAACACCGCGGTAATCAGCAGGAACGGAACCAGAATAACCATCAGGTTCATGAACGCCGTAATGTTGAGCTCGGCCGTCTCAGTATTGTGATGGCCTCGCCTGCTTCGGCTGCGAATCATTTCAGGCTCCGGCAGGCTTCAATTGACGCTCGGTAACAGCGTTGAGAAATTTAACGCTCGCCATTTCGAGGCTGTCAACGATCTGATTGGTCTTGGTCTGCAAGAGTGCGTGCACCAACAGCAACGGAATTGCGGCCATCAGGCCAAATGCCGTCGTATTCATCGCGACCGAAATACTGGCGGAAAGCAAATCAGCTTTATCTGCCGGATTAGCGTTTGATACCGCCGTAAATGCGCGGATCAGGCCGATAATCGTACCAAGCAGGCCAAGCAGAGTCGCAATGTTGGCGAGTGTTGCGAGATAGTGAGTACGTTTCTCAAGTCTCGGTAACACCTCCATCATGCTCTCTTCCATGGCCTTTTCTATGTCGTCACGACGAGTCGCTGACTTAACGCGATACAGGCCGTAAGTAAGAATAGAGCCGATGGCGGCTTTTGATTTGCCGGTTATGGCAGCCGCTTCCTGGAAGTTGCCGGCCTTCAGGAAAGGCACGATCTTCTTCCATAAGGAACGGTTCGTGGCACCGGTCACAGTGAGATACATCCAGCGCTCGATGGCAATTGCCATGCCGAGTGCGAACACAATCAGGATCGGGTACATGAATGCACCGCCCTGTTGGAAAAAACGGACTATGCCGCCAAAAATTTCCATTTGATCTCTCCTCTTTCAATCAAATTGTTTAAATTAAGAACGTTAAAAATACTAACTGCCTCTTTCAATCAAATCGTTTGCAAAAACTTTCCTGGTTCGCTGTCGAAAAACTTCGTTTTTTGACAGCGTGTCATTTACTCTTTCTCAACATACAGCTCGTCGTAATAATCGATCTGCCGCATAAATTCTGATCTGTCTATCGGTGCCAG
>QNFK01000058.1 GCA_003645495.1 Gammaproteobacteria bacterium | reverse complement strand
GAATGCGAGACTTTAAGATGATTTCGCTGGCCTGATAGTGACAGTGATTTTCGCGCCACCCAGAGATGATTTCGCAATGTTGATGTCACCGCCATAAGAAGCCGCAATCTCTTTGACAACGGCAAGCCCGATGCCGTGGCCCGGTGCTGACTCATCGAGGCGCATGCCTCGTTGCAACAGTGCATCAGCAGCTTCCTCCGGGATACCGGGTCCATCGTCCTCAACAATCAGGCACATGGCGCCCGAATCGACGTCGTAGCCGTCAAGCGAATGAATCGTCAACTTCACATGCCCTTTGCACCACTTGCAGGCGTTATCGAGAAGGTTGCCGCCCAATTCCAGGAAATCACCGGAGTCGCCGCGAAAGCGAATACCCTCAGTGACATCCAATTCAATCTCGGGATTCTTTTCGCTGTACACCTTGGCCAGACCATCGACCAGTCGCGATAACTCCTGGTCGACAGATACAGCAATCACGCCCAGGCTTTGACTGTGCACTGTCGCCGGTTTGCGAAGCTGGTATCGAACGATGTCATTCATGCGCTCGATCTGTGCTTCCACACGCGCGGACATTTCACTCGATTTTTGCTCCGTCAATATTGCACGGATTGCTGCAAGCGGAGTTTTCAAACTGTGTGCCAGATTATCCAGCGTGTTTCTGTAACGTTCTGCACGACCACGTTCGCTGCCGATCAGCATATTCATGTTGCGGGCAACGCTCGTTAACTCGGTAGGAAAATCATCCGATAATGATTGCCGCGTGCCGCCCTCGACTTCGCTGATTTCATTTTCGATTTGTCGTAGCGGTTTCAACAAACCTCGCATAACCACGGAGATCGAAAAGAGCATGATTAATGCAACAGCAGCAAACCAGGTAAACAGTTGGCGCCGGAATCGTGCCAGCTGCGCATTGAATGAATCCAGGCTTTGCGCGACATTGAATGTGTAGGGTTTTAGTTCGCCATTGACCAGCTCCCACTGCACCGCAAGGCTGAGCGCCATCAGTGGCGTTCCGTCAGCAAGTTCAACTCTGGAAAAATGATGTGCACCTGGCCGTGGCGGTGGACCATAGGGCACGGTCAAACCAAGAGAAGATCGCGAGGTCCAGACAGGCGCCCCACCCTCGCCGAGTAACGCGCCGTACAGACCCGAACCAAGATTGCCAAAGCGTGGTTCGCGCAGATCTGGTGGCATCTCCAGTTCACCAGATGCATTTGGCTCTGCTTCGGCCAGGAGTGCCATTAACTGGCCATCAAGAATATCTTCCTGCGCTTGCTCGCTCGCAACGCGGAAAGCGACACCGAGAACGACGATGGTTGCGCCGAAAAAAACAATAAGGAGCAGACTGACGGAGATTAGTAACCGGGTGCTAAGCGAAGACGTCAAGCCGAACATTTCACGACCACCGGACCGCGACCGACATTCATTCGGCCTGGTTGCGCTCTAATGCAAAACGGTAGCCACGACCGCGTAACGTTTCGATCGGGTTGAGAGAATTTTCGGGATCCATTTTTTTACGCAGCCGACCGATGAAGACCTCGATTACGTTACTGTCACGTTCAAAGTCCTGGTCGTACAGCCGATCTGTAAGTTCGGTCTTGGAGATGACGTTCCCTGCCTGCATCATCAGATGTTCGATAATTCGATATTCGTAACTGGTCAACTCGATTGCATTGTCATTGACCTTGAGTTCCTGGCGCGTGGTATCCAGCGAAACCGGCCCGGCATTCAGCACAGAGGAGGCCCAGCCGCCGCTACGCCGCAGCAATGCATTAACGCGAGCAGAGACTTCTTCAAAGTGAAATGGTTTGACGACGTAGTCGTCGGCGCCGGCGCTCAGGCCATCTACTTTGTCCTGCCAGCGATCCCGGGCGGTAAGAATGAGAATGGGATAAGTCTTCCCCTTTTCCCTGAGCTCTTTAATCACCTCGAGACCTGACATTTCCGGCAAGCCGAGATCGACGATAGCCAGGTCAATAGGATACTCGAGTGCGAAATACAGCCCTTCCTTGCCATCTGCCGCTTGTTCGATGCCAAATCCGCCGTCCTTCAATTGACGACAAAGCGATTCGCGCAGTGTGGTGTCATCTTCTATTACGAGCAGTCGCATGAGAGTTTCCTTAGGGATCAGCTACGCTGCTTGCCCTGGACTTCGACAGTTCTTACTTTGCCATCATCGGTAAGTACTTTGATGACGTGAACCTCGCGTTTGCCTTTAACTTTGGTTACAGCACTTACGATTCGGCCTTTGTACTGACGCCGTACCTGCTCCACTGCCTGGCTTAGTGAAACACCGCCGCCCTGCATCGTTGCAGAGTCTGCAGTATCGACCTTAGCGGCAGCGCCATATTCATAGGTTTCACCCGCGCTCAGCTGAATCGCAAAGACCGGCCCCGCCAGGGTCAGTACGCTTGTTATCAGCAATGTTTTCAGCATGTTTCGCATGGTGAGTTACCTGAAATGCTTCAGTGGAAGACGCAAGTTTGGTATGTCACCGGGCTGATTGCAACGGGGGCTGTCACAACCCGGCCCGGTGACCCTTACCAGCCCGCCTCTATTGAGGCGCAGGCCGGACATCGACACGGATTCGCAGTCGCTTACCCGGGTCAAATGGCGTCCTGGTGGCATATTTTTGGCCGTGATAGGCATAGACGACATCGTATCCGTCTATCCGCTCTTCCTCGTGAGACTGATAATTGGTCTCACAGCGGCGCACCGGGTGCGAATACTGTGTGGTCTCGTAATAAGGATCATTTCTCGAAGCGCTATTGGCCGCAGCCGCACCAATTAAAGTGCCCGCGATGGTTGCAGCATCGTTGCCGCTGCCACTGCCAATCTGATGCCCGATTACGCCACCCAGCAGAGCGCCGAAGATCGTCCTGCCAACCCTGGCCGGCCGATAATTGCGTTCCGTGGTGTATTCCACATCTTCCCAGCACTCCTTCACCGGCGTTGTGACCGTCACATAACGAATGACCGGCTCGACGTTTATCACGCGGGCATAGTCATACACAGGCTTGTTGCGTGCAGAGGTGTAGGCGTAATCCGATGCGCTAGCCGGGCTAACAACCAGGACCAGCGACGCAATGACCATTCCTGACACACTCGCAATCCAGGGTTTCCGATTCATGATCCTTCTCCAGTTCTCTTTTCCGGACCCGGATGTATTTCCGAGCCTGGGCACAGAATAGACGCACAGCAATGAACCCTGCCTGAACGCTACAAGCCTTTATTTAAGCCGAAAATGAATGGTTCATGAACGAGCATCGTATGGGCTGCCGCCACTCGCGAAAATACCGTTCCTGCGTTGCTGAGCGAACGTTGCGACCTGTGCGAGGTTGCCCGACTAATTGACCAACCGATTGGCGGCAGAATCGCTATCTTGCCCGTAGTGCACACGATATTCTGCCGGAGTTTCACCAAACTGCCGTTGAAACAGGTTAGTAAAGTTCTCAAGTGAGTGAAAACCTGATTGCGCTGCAACCTGAAAAACGTAGTTTGGGTCTTTTGATGCTTTCAGCAACAATTCACCGGCGTACCTGACTCGGTATTGATCCAGAAAACTCTGGAAACTCATCCCAAATTCATTACTGATGACTTGCGATAAGTTATCCACCGAACAACCGACCTGACCAGCGAGCTGCGACAAGGTCAGGTCGGCATCTCGATAAGCCTGGTCCTGATCCAGGATTTCTGATAACACGTTTCTAAAGTGCAACGCTT
Source organism: Gammaproteobacteria bacterium (assembly GCA_003645495.1). Taxonomy (GTDB): domain Bacteria; phylum Pseudomonadota; class Gammaproteobacteria; order Steroidobacterales; family Woeseiaceae; genus SZUA-117. Next base: position 4,551 of record QNFK01000058.1, on the reverse strand, counting down.
TTTGCGCTCCCAGCCCGGAAATAGCGTGGCGCGTCTTAGCGTGACGTTTCGTCGCCAGCCTGGTAATTTCCTCGAGCGCGGTCTGCTCAGGATTGCAGTAGTAGTCACTTACAGTGACAATTTTGTGATCGCGAAGAGTCAGCACCTCGGCGCCATTATATAATACCGGGCCAATTTTTGAGTCGATCAGCTTATGTGCGGTGTAACGATAAGCAACGCCGTTTTCAGCGAGTATTACGTCGCCGGTCCGTCGGAACCAAAAACCCTCCTCAAATCCGTCTTGTATATAACGGGCGAGATCTTTCCCGGAACAATATTCCATCCAGTACGCGTCATAAAACGTCGCACGTTTGTCCATCAATTCGAGTAGTCGCGTAATATCCTTCAGATTCCACGCGTCGACGTAATCATCGACCAGCTTTTCCATGTTCATGCGGCCAGGTATCCCATGTTCATGCAAGATGTACCGATGCTAATCGTTTTCATAGCACCGGAACCGGGAATCATAAAACTTCGTTTTGGGGATTGGAACCGCAGGTAGAGGCTTTTTTTGCTGTTTGTGTCCGGAAGTTGCCAGGTTACCCGATGGTTACGCTGGGTCCGGTCTAGACTAAACGTACCTGGCGAAGTCGACAGCCCTCAACGCAACTCGTGCCGCCGCCTCCAGAATATGTAGGCCAGCACGACAAAGGCAACCACCAGCCCGGCACCAAACTCCCCGGTCAGGTATTTTGTTACCCCTCGATCGGTGGTGAGTGGATCAAAAAAGCCCTGAATCCAGAAATTATGGCTCGCATGCAGAAACATGGCGGTCCAGAGGCTGCCTGATTTCAAGCGCAACCAGGCGTAGACGAAACCGCTGGCGACCACCATTGCGGTGAAACACAGCAAGCTGTACCAGCCTGGCCCGCCCGCATTGTAGTCGGCGAACAGAATCAGCGGCATGTGCCATATCGCCCAGATTCCTCCACTGATCAATGACACGTTGGTGAAACTCGTCATCCCGGCCAGCCGTCCCACGAGAAAGCCGCGCCAGCCAATCTCCTCTCCCAGTGCGGCAAAACAATTCAACAAGGTGCCGAACAAAAACCATGACAACCAGTTTCTGGAATAGGCCTCGTCGATGCCGCCAAGCCCGAGAAGCCAAACGGCACCATAAATCGCCAGGCCATAGCCGATGGGTAACAAGTAGGCGGTCGCCTGGTAGCGAGTGCGGCCCCAGCCCCAGCCGAGCCCACGCAGGTTCTTACGGTAAATCAGGGTGGTTACGAGCGCCGCTATGCCTGGGCACCACATCAGTGCCACCGGGTACCAGCCGCCGCCCGCGCCCAACGAGCCGGCGGAAATAATCAGGTAATACCAAACCGAACTGAGCGCGAATGTCAGCAGGAGAAAAGTCAGGACTTCCTTTTTTGACTTGGTCAGGTCGTGCATGCCTCTTTCACGAAAATGGCCGAAGTACAACCAGGTGGCTGAAACAAGCGGCGTAAGGAATTTAAGCAGGGGCTATTCTACGCTTTTGCAGTCAGCAGGAAACCCAGCCGCAAAAGCCACCTGCTGCGGTTTCCCCTATAAAGATCTGCACAATCGTTCTGATAGGATGGTTCGCCGGTGTGGTGCATCGAGCTGGGACGGGCTTCAATGCCTGTCACGACGCCAGCGCGTTATCGCGCCTTTTTTACGGTGTCTGTTAGACAGGGCAAAACGACCGGTGTGCACATGTGTACTCGATGAGTGTCGAAAAGGCTTGAATTCGAGGTATTTAACAAAATCCTGACATGCCTGTTTAGTGAACCTGGTCACGCCCGAACCCCTGTCGTTGTACATACTTAAATCAACGACGCTCACCCGTGGGGTGTGACATGAAACGTGATCAGTTCAGGGAATCCGCGAATAATCAATCTGCCAATCAGGTTGAAATCAGTGCTGAAACCGACAGCCGTGATGACACTGACTTGCAGGACTACGAGTCTTCCGCAGGCTTTTACGAGCGGCGCTGGAGACACAGGATCAAGTACGATCGTCGCGATTGGTGGATAGTCGCCGCCGTATATCTCCTCCTGGCCGGTGTTGCCTTTGTAACCTTATAGTAATTGCGACACCCATCGAAAACGAGTGAGCTTAGTTACATGCACCGCAGTGTGACCGAAACCAGTTGCCGGGTGCCCGCAAATGCCTTGCTGGCCTACTCGTCCACTTTAAAACACCACAGGTCGTAGGCGTAGCCACGATCGCGGTCTTCCTCACTGTTGTCGTAGATTACCGGGTCATTATCCTGTTCTATACCGACCGCTGTCAGGCAATCCGAACGGCTGGTAAATACAGGCTGGTTGGATTCGATTCGCCAGCTGTCATCAACACAGGCCCATTGGTCGAACAAGCCATTCCAGCGATACACTTTCAGGCAGCTCCACATCACGTAATCCTGCAAGGGTTCTGCAGGAGTCCCTTCGCCGTCACCGCCATCGCCACATGCTGTGACGAGCAAAATCGTGTTCAGCAATAATCCGATAAGTACAAGTCTGTGACTGCGAGTCTCTTGCGCTCTGTTTTCCATAACGTTGTTCCTTCCATAGCTTCCTGAATTGCTATGAAGGATCGCTGAGAAACGCTTTTGTGACCTGACGATCGACTGATTTTGGCCTGATCATGCCCTGAGGACGTTCTAACGAGCACCTTTAATAATAGAAGCCACCAGTCAAATCCGGGTTTCACCCGAGGTCGCTGTCAGCTCATCAAGCCCTGATCCCTGTTATTGCCGGTATCGGGCTCAAAGCAACCACTTTTCGTCGTCAATTATCGTCGGATACCGCGCAGCGTTTCTTTGCGTCTTGCCAGCAAGTATCCAATGCATCTATATCCATATTGGTAAATTTGAGCCCGGATGCGTTTACCTCTTGCTCCATGTTGCGAAAGCGCTTTTCGAATTTTTTGTTGGCCTGCACCAACGCCTGCTCCGGATCCACGCTGAGGTGGCGGGCCAGATTGACTACGGAAAACAGGACGTCGCCCAGTTCGTCGGCAATTTGCTGGTGGTTAGCACTGCATTCGGCAGCGGATAATTCCGCGAGCTCTTCGCTGATTTTGGCTCTGACACCTTGTGTATCGGGCCAGTCGAAACCGACTCGTGAGGCTCGGTTGCCAAGCTTCTCAGCCCTTTTTAGCGCGGGTAGCGCATTGGCTACGCCTTCCATTGCGCTACCGTCGTCATCAAGGTTTTCTTCGGCCCGCTCTGCTGCCTTGATCTGCTCCCAGGCCCCCTTCGCTGGTCCTGCTGCACGTTGCTCTTTAGTGCCAAATACATGTGGGTGGCGCCGAACCATTTTGTCGCAAATGGCAGCGGCCACATCTTCGAAATTGAATGCGCCTTCTTCTTCGGCCATCTGAGCGTGGAACACGACCTGGAAAAGCAGATCACCGAGTTCGTCCCGCAATCCGTCGAGATCGTTGCGCGCTATGGCGTCAGCAACCTCGTACGCTTCTTCTACGGTATAGGGCGCGACGCTCGAGAAATCCTGCTCAAGATCCCAGGAGCAACCCGTTTCCTTGTTTCGAAGGTCAGCCATTATTTCAAGTAATTTCTGGATAGAACTCATAACGATTGATTATTGCTCATGTTATTGCTGATGTTACTGCTCACTTAGCAAGTGCCTCAGCGCAACCAGCATTCCCGCGGTCGCACCCCAGATCTTGTACTCGCTGTGATGGAACGTGATCACAGGGACGCTTGCACCCTTCCAGATCCGCTCCGAATCTTCCTGGTTTCGCTCGTCCATCAGGAAATCGAGCGGCACCTCGAAAGCAGATTGCACCTCCATTGTATCCAGCACCAGCTCAACTGCAGGATTCACGAAGCCCACAACCGGCGTTACAGCGTAGCCAGTCCCGGTCGCTGTCGGCTTCAGGTAACCGCAGACATCGACATCATTTGGGTGAATGCCGACTTCCTCGTGGGTATCGCGTAGCGCTGTCGCACGGATATCCGCATCTGACGCCTCCATTCGCCCACCCGGGAAACTAACCTGCCCAGGATGGTGCTTCAGGTCAGCCGAGCGTTCGGTCAGCAAAACCGAGAGTGAAGCGCCGCGTTCGATGATCGGGATCAGAACGCCGGCGGGTGTCAGGTCCTCCACCATCATTGCCCGAACCGCTTGCGGTATCCGCGGTTTGGTCTCGGGGAATACAACTTCGAGCGGATCGACCGGCATCTTCGTATAGGCCAGCCTTCGTTTGATTTCGGTCGCCGTGATTATCGGCCTGCCACCCGGCATTAGTGCTTGATGCCGCCTTCCGTCAGCGTCGCCGGGTCAAGCAGTCGATCCAGCTCCTCGTCGGTCAGGTCCGTCATTTCCCGTGCTACCTCTTTTACAGGTCGCCCTTCGGCATAGGCTTTCTTGGCGACGGCAGCGCCTTTTTCATAACCGATGACGGGGTTCAGCGCCGTGACCAGGATGGGGTTGCGACCGACCGCACTATCAATATTGGCCTGGTTAACCGTGAATTCTGCAATAGCCTTGTCCGCCAGGCAGACACTGGCATTGGTCAGGATCT
>QNFK01000057.1 GCA_003645495.1 Gammaproteobacteria bacterium | reverse complement strand
TGCTTAGCCCCGGGTTTTGTTGCGGCATCGGCAATGCGAAAAGTTCCGTCGAACGGAACAAGGAAGTCCGATTTGGGTGCTTTGAACATGAGGGTTAAGAGTCCTTGCAGTTATTCGCTGTTCGATTCGCCGGATTGCTGATCCAGCGCCCACTGTACGTGATCATTGACCAATTGTGAGTCCGTATTTTGTTTAGCCAGTAATGCATCCACGACGTGCGCACTTTTTTCGGCATTGCCAAGAGCAACGGCAATATTTCGCAGCCATTGGTCGTAACCAATTCTGCGTATCGCACTTCCTTCGGTTTTTTCAAGCCACTCTGTTTCGCTCCAGGAAAACAGGTGCACCAATTCCTGGTCATCGAGATCGTGGCGTGGCGCGAAGTCCTTTTCGGCCGTTTGCGTTGCAAACTTGTTCCATGGGCAAAACAGCTGGCAGTCATCGCAACCATAAATTCGGTTACCGATCAGCTTGCGGTGTGGTAACGGAATTTCGCCTTTCAGTTCGATCGTCAGATAGGAAATGCAACGACGTGCATCCACCTGGTACGGTGCGACGATCGCATCTGTCGGGCATACATCCATACAAGCCCGGCACGTTCCGCAATGTGATGTTTCGGACGGATCCGCCGGCAGCGCAATATCAATATATAACTCGCCCAGGAAAAACCAGGACCCGGCGTCACGATTGATCAGGTTTGTATGTTTGCCTATCCAGCCGAGACCGGCTTTTTCGGCCAGTGCTTTTTCGAGGACCGGCGCACTGTCGACGAATACACGGTGACCTAGCGGACCAATCTTCTCTTCAATGCGTTTTGCGAGCGCCCGCAGTCGACTGCGCATGACCTTGTGGTAGTCACGACCCAGCGCGTAACGTGAAACATATCCTTTGCTTGGGTGATCCAGCAGGTCTGTCGCAATTTGCTGGTCCTGCGGGAAATAATCCATGCGGACCGAGATGACACTGATCGTGCCTGGTACCAGCATCTCAGGTCGGCTACGTTTCAATCCATGGCGCGACATGTAGCCCATCTCGCCCTGGTAGTCATGTTCCAACCAGTCCGCGAGACGCTGCTCGGCCTGGCTCAGATCGATGTCACTGATGCCGACCTGCTGGAAACCGAGTTCGTCGCCCCAACGGCGAATATCATCCGCCAATTGTTGCTGGTCCGGTTTATCTTTCTGAATGACTTCGTCCAAAAATTGGTTCCTTCTGATCTGTCAGTATAATTGCATCTATTAGTCAACCGTCGACCAGAGTCGTTAAAAAATCATGAGTTTGCCTGCCGAAATTTACGCCGTAGCCGATGTTCGCAAGATCGATCACGCTGCAATCAATGATGCTGGCATCAGTGGCTATGCATTGATGACCCGGGCAGCGCAGGCCGCGCTTGATGCAGTCCGGGCCGAATTTCCGCAAGCAAAACGCTGGCAGATTGTCTGTGGCAGCGGCAACAATGGCGGTGACGGTTACGTTCTCGCACGGCTGGCGGCCCTGCAGGGGATCGGCGTGTCTGTGCTGACCCTGGCCGATCCGGAATCCCTGAGCGGCGATGCGGCTACAGCATGCGTGGATTTCGCTGCAGAAGGTGGCGTCCTCGCCAATTTTGAGGGGACGCTGGACGATGAAGCCGATCTGCTGGTCGATGCGCTGCTTGGCAGCGGCATAGAGAGAGACGTTGCCGGTCGGTACGCAGAAGTTGTGGAGGCGATGAATGTGCACCCGGCGCCGGTGCTTGCGCTCGACATACCTTCGGGTCTCAATGCCGACTCGGGTGCAGTGATGGGTATTGCGGTTCGTGCGGACCTCACCGTCACCTTCGTCGGCTTGAAAGGGGGCTTGTTCCTCGATACCGGGCCGGAATACACAGGTCGCCTGCTTTTCGCCGGACTGGACATCCCGCAAGAGTGCTACGCCGGAAAATTCGCGGCGATGCGTCGCATTGGCAGCGATATTGTACATTCGGCACTGCCACCGCGAAAACGCAATTCACACAAAGGCGATTTCGGTCACGTGCTGGTGGTCGGTGGCGGACCGGGAATGCCCGGCGCCGTCAGGCTTTGCGGGGAAGCGGCTCTGCGTAGCGGTGCTGGTTTGGTCAGCATTGCTACACACCCCGCGCATGCCGCATTTATACCCGCCAATCGGCCCGAACTGATGTGCGTCGGCGCTGCAACAGCGAAAGATTTAGCGCCGCTGCTGGAGCGCGCCACTGTTGTGGCGTTAGGTCCGGGACTCGGTACCAGTGACTGGTCACAAGCTTTGCTCGATGCGGTCCTGCAGTCTGGCTTGCCATTGGTCGTTGATGCGGATGCCCTGACGCTGCTGGCGGCAACGGATGAACGCAGGGACGACTGGATTCTGACGCCCCATCCCGGTGAGGCCGCGCGTCTGCTCGATAGCAGCAGCAGTGAAATCCAGGCTGATCGAAGTGGTTCGCTGGCGAAGCTCAGGCAAAAATATGGCGGCACGATCATCCTAAAAGGCTCCGGGTCACTGGTTTCGTCGCATGATGGTCCGGACTGGCTCTGCAGCGCGGGAAATCCGGGCATGGCGAGCCCCGGTATGGGCGATGTGCTTACCGGTATTGCTGTAGCCATGCGGGCGCAAGGGCTGGCGCCGGAACGTGCGGCGGTTGCCGCGGTCGAGATTCATGCACAAGCTGGCGATGCCGCGGCGGCGGCCGGGCAGCGCGGGCTGCTGGCCTCAGATCTGCTGCAGGAGCTAAGGGTTTGGGTCAACGGCTGAAGTTAAAGGTCACGCTGCCGGACCCGGCTGCCACCGAGCAATTCGCGCAGCAGCTGGCAGCGGCATTGCCCGTGGATGCCGCCGGCTGGGTGGTCCTTTTGCAGGGAGAGCTTGGCGCCGGCAAATCGAGCATAGCCAGGGCGATGCTGCATGCGCTGGGTCATACGGGCACTGTTCCGAGTCCAACCTATACGCTTGTTGAGCCCTACAGGTTGTCGCATTATTCCGTGTATCACGTTGATTTGTATAGAATTGCTACGGGAGATGAGCTTGAATTTCTCGGCTGGTCAGATCTGCACGATGGATTGATGCTAATTGAGTGGCCTGAACGAGTCGCGGGGCTGGAACAGGATGCGGATATCAAAGTCGCCTTAAGCTACTCAGGGGATGGCAGAGAGGTTGAATTATCGGCACTCAGTGACCGCGGGCAGGTCATTCTCTCCGCTATCGATCCGGGTTCTGCTCTTTCTTAAGTATTACCCCTATCCCCATAATTTTGCACAAAAATATTGGTATTTTCGTCAGGCTTTGTATACTCACAAGACATAATCAGATGGCGCAGGAAACCCCGTACGAATGAGCCTCAGGCAACGACTGATACTGACAGCACTTGGCATGCTGGCGGCCCCGCTGGCATATGCCGGTTCGACGGTGCAGAACGTCCGTATCTGGTCTGAGGACGATCGCACCCGGATTGTTCTTGATCTCAGCCAACCGGTCCAACACTCCATTTTTACGCTGCGTGGCCCTGACCGACTGGTTGTTGACCTGAAGGACAGCCGCCTTGCGGATGCACTGAAAAACCTGCCGACAGGCGGGTCCATCTCGTCAATTCGCACCGGTGTACGTTCAAACGGGCAGCTGCGCGTAGTGCTTGATCTGAACCAGGCGGTGCGTTCGCGAAGCTTTACGGCGGGACCGAATGACAAATACGGCGATCGCCTGGTCATCGATTTACAACGACAAGGCAACATTCGCACGGTGAAACGTGCCTCGGAAGAGCGCGTGGCCGGTCGGGATATCGTCATTGCTGTCGACCCCGGACACGGTGGCCATGATCCGGGTGCGATCGGGCGGGCGAAAACCCGGGAAAAGGACGTGGCACTGGCGCTCGGCAAGCTACTCGCCAAACGCATTAATGAAGAACCCGGAATGAAGGCGGTCCTGGTGCGCAGCGGGGATTACTATGTTGATCACCGCGAACGCATGGAAATTGCGCGGCGGCAAAAGGCAGATCTGTTTGTTTCGATCCATGCCGACGCCGTCGATGACAGGCGGGCCAAAGGGGCATCGGTTTATGCACTGTCGTTGAAAGGTGCCAGTGACGAGGCCTCCAGACGCCTTGCGCAGAGAGAAAACGCTTCTGATCTCGTCGGTGGCGTGTCATTGGCAGGCAAAGATCCCGTACTGGCATCCGTATTGCTGGATTTGTCGCAAAACGCTGCTTTGAGCGCGAGCCTTGATGTTGGTGGTGAAGTGATTCGGCAACTGGCGCGGGTCGGGCAGGTACACAAAGGCAAAGTGCAGCAAGCCGGATTCCTTGTTCTCACATCACCCGATGTGCCCTCGATCCTGGTAGAGACCGCTTACATTTCCAACCCTGACGAAGAAAAGAAACTGCGCAGCAAGTCGCATCACAACAAGCTGGCGCAGGCGATTCTGGCCGGTATACGCAATTACTTCTATCAGAATCCACCACCCAATACGCAGCTGGCACTCAGTCAAAAGGGCGGCTCAAGGCAACAGGTGAATCATGTAATTTCGCGCGGCGATACGCTGAGTGAAATTGCCGAACGCTACGACGTCAGCATGTCAGCGCTGCGGGCGGCGAACAAACTCTCCAGCGATCGCGTGAAGGTGGGTCAGAAACTGAGAATCCCGATCTACGCTGGTACCTGAATAATCCATTCCCAAGCCCAAAAATTGTAGCAACGTCCCGTTGGAGCCCGTCCCGACGGGCGACAAACATTTTATGGCATGTTTTCAACATGCCATAAAATGTTTGCAAAACACCATCCTGGCAAACCCGCTCAAAAGAATCACGCCAGGAACTGTGGTGCAGTCACACTCTCGAGGATTTTGTTGAGCTTTGGCGTAGGCCGAACCTGAAGTGCCATAAATCAGTTCAGTTCACTCGCCCGTCAGGACGGGCTCCAACACTCGTTTATTGCTACACATTCCCCGTCACATTTGAAAGAATGGTGAATTCGCCAATCTACCCCTACCCACGCCATGCCCATCCAACAATTACCCGGCCACCTGGTCAATCAAATCGCTGCCGGCGAGGTGGTTGAGCGGCCTGCGTCCGTGGTCAAGGAACTGGTTGAAAACAGTCTCGATTCCGGAGCCCGGGCCATCACCATCGATATCGTGGCGGGTGGACAGAAACTTATCCGTGTTCGCGATGACGGTTCGGGCATAGCAAAAGACGAGATTCACCTCGCACTGTCGCGACATGCGACCAGCAAGATCACCAGCCTGGACGATCTGCAAGCGGTTGCATCGCTGGGCTTTCGTGGCGAGGCCTTGCCAAGTATTGCGTCCGTTGCACACCTGACCCTCAGTTCGCGGCGTGCCGATTCTGCATAGCAGGTTACAGCCGACAACGGGGTGATCAGCGCTCCGGTCACTGTCGCGCATCCGGTCGGGACAACCATCGAAGTGCTGGATCTGTTTTACAACACACCGGCACGTAAAAAATTCCTGCGTACAGAGCGTACCGAATTCAACCACATCGAGAAATGGATACGCCGTCTTGCGCTCGCGCGACCGGATGTCGCTTTCACGATGACACACAATCGTCGTCCTGTTCTGCAGCTCACTGCTGCTACCGATGATGCTGCGAGGCTCGCACGCATCAGCAAGATCTGCGGTGAAGCATTCGCATCACAGGCGCTGTTCATTAGCAGGGAAACCGATGCGATCGCCTTGTCGGGCTGGATCGGCTTGCCAACCTACAATCGCAGTCAGGCCGACATGCAATACTGGTTCGTCAATGGTCGCAGCATTACCGACAAAACACTGGCGCATGCTGTGCGGCATGCGTACCGGGATGTGCTTTTTCATGGCCGCTATCCGGCTTATGTTTTACACCTGACGATGGACCCGAAAATCGTTGACGCCAATGCACATCCGGCCAAGCACGAAGTTCGCTTCAGGGATGCGCGCAGCGTGCACGGTATCGTCTCGCAGGCGATAGAATTTGCGTTGCGCGACACCAGGCCTGGCGGACATCAACTCCGGCCATTGCAAACAACCGTGATCGGCAGTCGACTGATTCAGCAATCGTCAATGCCTCTGGCGACCAGCGGTGGCATGACACCGGCAGTCGCAGAAGCGATGAGTGGTTACCAGGCGCTCACAGATGTTCCAATGACGGAACATGCGCTGCCAGAATCAGCCGATGTGCCGCCACTTGGTTTTGCCGTTGCACAGCTCGGCGGCATCTACATCCTTGCGGAGAATGCGGACGGCCTCGTCGTCGTCGATATGCATGCCGCCCACGAGCGGATTGTCTACGAGAAACTGAAAGCGTCGTTTGCGGACAGCAAGATCGTGCGTCAACCATTGCTTGTGCCGATGGCCGTGTCGGTCTCCGAGGCCGAGGCAGCACGTGCCGAGGAATCCACAGCGTTATTCGCGCGGGTAGGCATGACAGTCGATCGCAGCGGTCCGACCAGCCTGCTGATCCGGGAAATCCCGGCCCTGCTCAAACAAGGTGATGCCGAGGCGTTGTTGCGCGACATGCTCTCTGATCTGCAGGAAGCGGACGTCAGCAACCAGATCGAGGACACCTGTGACGAAATTCTCGCAACGATGGCTTGCCATGGTTCCATTCGCGCAAACCGTTCTCTGACCATCCCGGAAATGAACGCGCTGTTACGCGAAATGGAGACGACCGAACGCGCCGATCAATGCAATCACGGGCGGCCGACCTGGACCACAATCAGCCTTGCTGATCTCGATCGGCTTTTTCTGCGCGGACAATAGTGTCAAACCAACCTGTTCTCTGCCTGATGGGGCCGACAGCCTCAGGCAAAACCGAATTTGCCCTGCAGCTTGCCGAGTCTTTACCGGTTGATGTCATCAGCGTCGATTCAGCGCTCGTCTATCGCGGCATGGATATCGGAACCGCAAAACCGGACAGCGAAACATTGCAACGCGTTCCGCACCGACTCATTGATATCCGTGATCCGGTCGAAACTTATTCAGCTGGCGAATTCGTGCGCGACGCCAGTCGCGAGATAGATTCCATCCTGGCAGCGGGACGGGTGCCACTGTTGGTAGGCGGCACAATGATGTACTTCCGCTCATTAATACACGGCATTGCGAATCTGCCGCAGGCAGACGCTGCAACACGGGCTGCGATCGATGCTGAAGCTGCGACCAGCGGCTGGCCGGCGATGCATCAACAACTTGCAGAGATCGACCCGGTCGCCGCGGCGCGCATTAATGCCAACGACAGTCAACGAATTCAGCGTGCACTGGAAGTGCATCGAATCAGCGGTAAAACGCTGACTGACTGGCAGTCAAGTGCGGCGCCAAAGCAAAACGACTACTCATTCATCAAGGTAGCCCTGGTTAGCGATTCGCGTGCTCTGCTGCACGAGCGCATTGCAGAGCGGTTGCAGAGAATGCTCGATGGCGGCTTTATCGACGAAGTGCGGGCGCTGATGAAAACGCCGGATCTTACCGCGGACCACCCGTCGATGCGGGCTGTAGGCTATCGCCAATTCTGGTCACATCTTGCGGGTAATTACGACCTGCAGGAGGCAACAGAGAAAACCCTGGCAGCTACCCGGCAACTCGCCAAGCGGCAGCTGACCTGGCTACGCAGCGAAACCAGCCTCAACGTTGTCGACCCGCTCGCAGAGAATGCGTCTGCCACAATATTGACCAAATTCCGCGCCTGAACCGGGGACGGAGCACTTTTCTCCCTGGGGACAGAGCACGTGCTCCGTCCCCGGGGGTAAAAGTGCTCTGTCCCCGCAATAGCGCTTGTAAAAGTTGGCGGAGACCACATAAATACTGGCAAAGCCAATGTTGGCTTATGTTAGACTTTTTGTTCGCTCTGGGCGGTCAGGCATGAGGGCAACCGGCGCCACCGGCATACCTTGACCAAATTTTAGAAAAACAAGTAATAAAAAGAATAAGGAGACCCAAATGGCTAAAGGGCAATCACTGCAGGACCCGTTCCTGAATATCTTACGCAAGGAAAAAGTTCCCGTTTCCATTTACCTGGTAAATGGCATCAAGCTGCAGGGGCAGGTCGATTCCTTCGATCAATTTGTTGTGCTGTTGAAGAACAGTGTCAATCAGATGGTCTATAAACACGCTATTTCGACAATTGTGCCGGCGCGCAACGTGCGGTTACCGTTGCCGGACGATGAAGCAGGTGATTCTGACGATTAAGGATATCTTGCCGGAGGTCGCTATTGTTTGAGCGACCACAGAGCGGTGAACGCACCGTACTGATTCATGCAACGCCCGGCGGCGCTCCGGAACTCAATGAACGCGAGGAATTTGCCGAGCTGGCAGTGTCAGCAGGA
>QNFK01000056.1 GCA_003645495.1 Gammaproteobacteria bacterium | reverse complement strand
AATTCAATATCTCGGCAATCCCCCGGACAAACAGGCTGCGCTGAAGGAAAAAACAACCGGTGGTTACAAGGCTTTGGATGTCATGGAACAGCAACTGCTGCAGCATAATTACATCGCGGGGGAAAAATTTAATATCGCGGACATCGCCCTGTTCGCGTATACCCATGTTGCTGAAGAGGGCGGTTTCGATCTTGGTCCGTATCCGGCGATTCGTGACTGGATAGAACGTATAAAGGCCAGACCAAACTACGTCGTAATGGGTGCCCGATGAAAACCAAGGTAGAATTTTTTTACGACTACGTGAGTCTGTACTCGTATCTTGCGAACAGTCAGCTTGCGAAACTTGATGCTGAAATTGTTTACCGGCCAATGTTCCTTGGCGCTGTGATGGAGGCGACCGACAACCGGCCGCCAGCGACAGTAAAGGCAAAAGGAAAGTACCTGTTTGCCGATGCCAGACGCTGGGCGGATCACTACTCGATACCGTACGCGATGAATCCGAAATTTCCGCAAAACACGATTAAAGCATTGCGGCTGGCACTGGTTGCTCAGCAACAAGGAGTGTTCGAGTTACTTCATCAACCGCTGTTTGATGCGATGTGGGCAGAGCAGCAGGATCTGAGTGATGAGTCGGTGCTGGCGGGCATTATCACAGATGCCGGCCTGTCGGCGGACGAGATGTTGCAGAAGATTGCTGCGGACGATGTTAAGGATGAATTGAAAGCGAATACGGCAGAGGCGATAGATCGTGATATTTTTGGTGCGCCGACGTTTTTTGTTGGTGGGGAAATGTTTTTTGGGAATGACCGGCTGGATTTTGTTGCTGAGGCGATTGGCAGGCTGGGCTAGCAGAAGCGCGTTACCCGGCTTTAGCCGCGAATAGCCTCAGGCCGTACGAAACCCCGAAGAAACATCATGCCGAGCAGGAACTCCCGCAAGCAACTCCCGCACCATATCTTCCACATTCTCAACCGCGTCACTAACTCCAAGAAAATACGGTGGATCCCGACGTAACAGCGACCAGTTATTGGATTTAAGTACGCGCACAAGATGCGTAAGGTTTGTTTTGATCGCATCCACGTACGGATTCTGTCCATCACACAAAACTTCAACGTAGCGATAGGCGCGGTTAAATTTCTTCTGCAGCCGGTCTTTCGAAACCTGCTGATAAAACATCGGTGTCTTCTTCAGCAAATCGATGCCGGACTCGTAACGAACCACGTACTCGCCTGGCTCAGCATTCTCAATAGCAATGCCACCTAAAACGAATTCGTTGTACAACCTGTCACGACATTTTTCGAGGTAGCAGCGGTCGGCCATCTGCGCGATCAAGTCGGCCGTGCCGAGCAGGTGACCGCAAATCGCATCACGTGGGTCGTCCAGTTCGATTTTGTCGAGGTCGAGTTCATAGCCGGTGAAATGCACAATCATGCTGCTGACGCCGACATCTTTTGTCAGGCCAAGCTTGGGCAGGTAGCGACGCAGGAAATCTGCACTTCTTGATACATGATAAAGCGTGAATTCCGCGCCGTTTTTGAAATCGCTATCGCGTTCTTTGTGCCGGATGTAACCGGAATCATGAAAAAGTGAGGTAATGATGACCATCTGCGCGCGGCTGGCGCCGAGGCGCTCTGCCGGATCGACGCTGCGCTCGTAACCCACAACAAGGCGCGCCAATGCCAGCGTCATGTCCAGCGTATGCTGCATATCGTGATAGGTCGTATCGCAGCCGTTATAGCCTGGATACTGGCCGGTAAAGAGTCGTGCGCAGTCATAGAACGCCAGCCACAACTTGTCGAATGACGCACCGGGAAAGGTCTCTGAGAACAGCACGTACACGGCATCACGAACCGCGACAGGATTGCTTACCTGTACGGTATTGGTCACGTCGTAATCATTACGGCGATCCTGAGTCATCAGTTTTTTGTTTTTCTTTTTGATGATTGCGGCACCCGCTGCCCCGACAATCGGTCTGACGTCGTCTTTCATACGTCAATCCGCTGCGCGTAGCTTAACGGAAAGCTGGTCCTGAGTTGCCCGATTTCAGGATGAGTGCGCGGAAGTGGAACGTCCTGCTCGACGCAAAAAGAGAACTGTGTCGCGGAATATGTCATATCGGGAGAATCAAACCGAAAACTCGGCTATCACTGGCGTGTGGTCAGATGGGCGCTCCCACGTTCGTGGTTCGCGATCGACATAACTGGCCTGACAGGCCGTTGCCAAAGCAGCTGTCGCCAGTATCAAATCGATGCGCAGGCCGGCATTACGGCGGAAACCGGCGGCTCGATAGTCCCACCAGCTGAAGGTTTTCTCAGGTTGTTCAAACTGCCGGAAAACGTCCGCGAGGCCCAGGTCCATCAGGCCCGCCAGTGCTGCTCGTTCAGCCGGGCTGCAAAGAATATCCTCGCCCCACTTCTCGGCGTCATAGACATCACGATCTTCCGGCGCGATATTGAAATCTCCGAGCACCACCAGCTTGTCGTGGGTTTCGAGTTCAGCAGCGAGGAACCGCTCTAGAGCAGCGAGCCAGTTCAACTTGTACTCGTATTTTTCCGAGCCAACGCTCTGGCCATTCGGTATATAGAGATTGACGACGCGTACGCCATCGATGGTAGCTGCCAGAATGCGCCGTTGCGGATCTTCAAAGCCCGGAAAATCGGTTACCTGGTCCGTGGCTTCGCCGCGGCTGATCACCGCGACACCATTGTAGGTTTTCTGTCCGCTGGCGACGGCGTTATAGCCCAACTCGGTAAAGGCCTCTGTCGCAAATTTTTCTGTAATCTGTTTGATCTCTTGTAACACCAGCACATCAGGACTCGCACTGGCAAGCCATTCGAGAACATGCGGCAACCGGACATTGAGGGAATTTACATTCCAGGTCGCTATCTTCATGCGGCTTTACCTATGCCACTTTGCAACAGCAACGCGTCAAGCGTTGGTTTACGACCACGAAACGCAACATATGCATCCATGAAATCGCGACTACCACCGATCTCCAGGATCTCTTTCCTGAAGCGTGCTGCCGTTTCCGTATCGAAAATGCCGGTCTCTTCAAAAGCTGCGAATGCATCCGCGGCCAGCACTTCGGCCCACTTGTAGCTGTAATAACCTGCTGCGTAACCGCCGGCAAAAATATGCCCGAAGCTATGTGGTTGCCGGTTGTATTCCGGAGCAGCAATCAAAGCGACATCGCTGCGAACGTTGTTCAGAACTTCCAGCGCTTTGCTACCCAGTGCGGGGTCGTAGTTTGCATGAACGAGAAAATCAAATAACGCGAATTCAATTTGTCGCAGCATGGCGAGGCCATCGCCAAAATGACGACTGTTGTTCAGCCTTTCATAAATTTCACGAGGCAACGGTTCACCGGTCTCGCAATGCCGCGAACAATGCTCGAGAACCTCATAACTCCAGGCAAAATTTTCCATGAACTGACTGGGCAGCTCTACGGCATCCCAGGGAACGCCGTTGATGCCGGCAATGCTCGGGTAGTCCACGGTGGTCAACAGGTGATGCAGCATGTGACCGAACTCATGGAAGAGCGTTACAACATCGTCATGCGTCAGCAGCGACAATCCTTTTGCATCGGGTGGAGAAAAATTACAAACCAGGTAACCAACCGGCGGGACGTTTTCACCAGCCAGATTCTTTCTGACGACACATTCATCCATCCATGCGCCGCTGCGCTTTCCCTTGCGTGCGAACAGATCGGTGTAGAAGCTGCCGAGCAGGTTTCCCTCTTCATCCCTGACTTCAAAATATTTGACCGTTTCATGCCAGCCGCGCACATCCGGATTTTCGGTTACGGTGATACCGTATAGTTTGGATGTCAGCGCAAACAATCCGCGCTTGACGACGTCAGCAGGAAAATATTGTCGTAATTCTTCATTCGCAACAGAAAATCTTTGTACCTTGAGTTTTTCCAGATAATAAGCGACATCCCAGGCACACAACGGAGCATCGGCAATTTCCTGTATGTCATCAAGCTCTGCTTGGGCGCTGGAGCGTGTTCGATCCGCAAGCTCTCGCAGGAAATCCAGTACTTCATCAACGGTGCCCGCCATCTTTGTGGCCAGTGAATACTCCGCGTAGTTTTCGAAGCCAACCAGCTTTGCCGCTTCATGTCGCAGGGCGAGAATCTGCTCGATGGCGTCACTGTTGTCCCACTGGTCTTTGTCGCTCTGATCCGAGGCACGAGTAGCCCAGGCTTTGTAGAACGCCGCGCGAACGTCGCGATTATCGGCATGGGTCATGACGGCGTGATAAGTGGGGTAGTCCAGCTTCAGCCACCAGCCCTCGACTTTCTGTTGCCCGGCTTCCTCAAGACCACGATCAAGCGCCGTCTGCGGCAGTCCGGCGACCTCGGCCTCGTCAGTAGCATGGTAATGCCAGCTATCGGTCGAGTCCTGGACGTTCTGATCGAATTTGGCCTGTGCGGCGGCCAGTTCCTGCATCAGATCCCGGTACCTGGCTTTGGACGCTTCAGGCAACGCAACGCCGGCAAGGCGAAAATCCCGCAGTTCCTGTTCCACCAGCATATGCATCGCCGCAGTGGCGGTCGCTGGCATTGCATCGGCGACCTGCTGGTACGCCTCCTGCAGTTGCTTATTTTGTGATAATTCGGTGCCATGTTCGGTCATTAACGGCAGCGATTCGTTGTAGGCGTCTCGCCACGCCGGATCCTCGAGTACGCTTTGCAGGTGACTGATGGGCGACCAGACACGGCTGAGCTCGTGGCTCATCTCCTCAAGCGGTGCGACCAGTGTTTCGAAGTCCCGGTTGGCGGGATCGCCGAGAATCTCGGTGAGCTTTCCGCGGTGCACTGAGATAAGCTCTCGCAGCGCCGGCAACGCGTGCTCTGGTCGGATATCGTCAAAGCGTGGCAGCGCTGACGAATCAAGAAGTGGATTTGACATGAATTCAGACCGTTAATGGCAAGCGGCAGGATGGTATCACAGGGCCCGCAGTTGGCGCGGCAGGAAGCAGTACAGAACGCACAGTTTTATATGACGGAGTAGCAGGTGTGACGACAAAATTTGACCTTATTGTTATTGGCGGCGGCAGTGGCGGGCTGGCACACGCACAGCGGGCGGCGGAATACGGTGCGAAAGCCGCAGTCGTCGAGTTCGCTCCACTTGGCGGAACCTGCGTCAATGTTGGTTGTGTACCGAAAAAGATCATGTGGTACGCCGGCCATCATGCGCAGCAAATACAGCATGCCCGCGATTTCGGATTTGCCGTTGAGAACAATGGCCACGACTGGGCGGCAGTCAAAAAAAATCGTGATGCCTACATCGAGCGCCTTAACGACATTTACGACAAGAACCTGAATCGTCGCGGCGTCATACATTTGCAGGGTTACGGCAAGTTCGTTGACGCTCATACTGTCGAAGTCGATGGCGATCAGTACGCCGCGGAACGGATCGTCATTGCCACAGGTGGCTATCCCATTGTGCCGCGTTGCCACGGGGCGGAGTATGGCATTACCTCCGATGGTTTCTTCGAACTGCCTGAGCGGCCACAAAAGGTCGCGTTGGTAGGTAGCGGCTATATCTCTGTGGAGCTCGCCGGTATTTTCAATGCCCTGGGATCCGACGTTACGGTACTGGTACGCAAAGATGGTGTCCTGAGAAACTTCGATAGCATGCTGAGCAAAGAGCTACAGAACGCGATGGCGAATAGTGGTCTCAAGCTGGAGACGGGCGTTGTCCCCCACGAACTTAAGAAAACCGAAAGCGGCGTCAGGTTGCTGGCAGAAGATGGGCGTGAGTTTGTTGCTTACGACGCCGTAGTCTGGGCGGTTGGTCGTGCACCGAACACTGAACAACTGAATCTAAAGGTAGCCGGCGTGAAGATGGACGGCTACGGTTTTGTCCCGGTCGATGAATGGCAGAAGACCAACGTTGATCACATATTTGCGTTAGGCGATGTCACAGGTCAGGCTGCGTTAACACCGGTTGCGATTGCGGCGGGCAGACGCCTCGCTGATCGTCTTTACGGCGGCATGCAGGACCGGCGCCTGGATTACAGCATGATCCCGACAGTGGTTTTTACACATCCACCGATCGGCACCGTCGGGCTGACAGAGCAAGAGGCGCGCAAGGAATACGGGGACGACGTGAAGATTTACGAATCGAAATTCAACCCGATGCTCTACACTTTCAGCGAAGAGAAAGTCCAGACAGCGATGAAACTGGTAACCGTCGGCGAAGAAGAACGCATCGTTGGTTGTCACATCATTGGTGATGGCGCGGATGAGATGCTGCAGGGATTCGCCGTCGCCATACGAATGGGCGCCACGAAGCAGCAATTCGACGACACCGTTGCGATCCATCCGACCAGCGCGGAAGAACTTGTCACCATGCGCTGAAGGAATAGTCACAAATGGTATTCCAACCCCGACAATTCGTATTGCTGGCCATCATTTTCCTGCCATTGAGTGCACTGGCGGACATTGCGCCTGAATTGGTCGAGGGTGTGTGGCTCAGCGCAGACGGTACCGGGTGGATAGAAATTAAATTGGCTGAAAAGGGCCTGGTCGGCAGCATCGCAGGCTCGCCGGACGAAACCGGTGACCGGCAACCGTCAGACACGGACGTCCTGAATCCGGATCCAGCGTTACAAGACAGACTCCTGCTTGGACTGACAATCATGGACGGTTTTACGTACGCCGGTGAGGGCAAATGGAAAAGCGGAAGAATCTACGACCCAAACAGTGGCAAAACCTACAAATGCAAGGTGACGCTGGTTAATGAGAACACACTGGAGTTACGTGGCTATATCGGCTTCTCATTGCTGGGGCGGACGGAAACCTGGACCCGTCGTGAGTAGAGACTGTTTTGCTGCACCGACATAAACAAGCCAGGTCGTAAATCGGACCGCCGACAGACTTATCCACAGGACCTCAAACGTAAGCGCGTGATAGCCTAACCCCATGAATCAATTGAACTTTCGTTCCGCGACCGCATCCGACCTCTCCGCCATAGTAGCAATGCTCGCGGACGATGAGCTCGGACGTCAACGTGAAGACTCGTCGGTGCCACTGAATCCAAAATATCTTGATTCATTCGCTGCAATCGACAGTGATCCGAATCAACTCCTTGCCGTTGTTGAAGACGATGGAGTTCTGCTCGGTTGTTTGCAGATTACATTCATCCCTGGTCTTTCGCGGCTCGGGATGTGGCGCGGTCAGATTGAGAGTGTGCGTATCGCGGCCGGGCACCGCGGTGAGGGGCTTGGTCGGAAGATGTTTGAGTGGGCGATAAGCGAGTGTCGCAGTCGTGGCTGCGGGTTGGTTCAGCTAACGTCGGACAAAAGCCGCGCGGATGCTTACCAGTTCTATGAGTCCCTGGGATTCAAAGCAAGTCACGAGGGCATGAAACGTACGCTTTGAGCCGATCGTGTGTAGCTAAGTGTAGTAAATCAGACTTGATCGTACAGACGCTGTCAGAACGAGTCGGA
This sequence comes from Gammaproteobacteria bacterium, assembly GCA_003645495.1. GTDB lineage: Bacteria > Pseudomonadota > Gammaproteobacteria > Steroidobacterales > Woeseiaceae > SZUA-117. The sequence continues at coordinate 864 of QNFK01000056.1, read as the reverse complement.
CCTTGATAGTCAGCCTTCGGTGAAAGGAACAGACGTCATTGCGAGCCCGGAGGGCGTGGCAACCTCCCGACACTGTCGCGCTGCTTCGTTTTACACTACTACAACCTGATAGAGATTGCCGCGTCGCTTCGCTCCTCGCAATGACGTCTGTTTCTTCGAGGTCGCGATGACGTTGGTGCGATCCAGCCGCTTAGTTCAGGTATTGCCTTACAGCGTCTGTACGATCAAGTCTGATCTACTACAGCTAATCTTTGCTACGGCGATTCCTGAACGAGACCCATCCACCATAATCTGAAATATCCGGCCATCCATTCTCCCTGATCAACTGTTCGGGATAAAACATTGCCGTCGCTGTGCGACCATCGTCAAGCGAGATATTTGCCGGATACATATCGGGTGGTTCGGTCGAAACAAGATAGTTGAATGAATTTTCAGACAGCCTGTAAAGTTCTCCTGGAATAGATACTCCATTTGCAGTGACTTCGTAGATGCCGGGATGCCAGCCGTCCTTAACCGCGTGAATGCGATACGCATCGGTGGTTCGGGCTTCACCCAGGAACTCGGCGCCCTGCAAATTTTCATGGTCCGGCTGACCACGAAGCGCGGAGCCACAGATAAAAACTGTATGTGATGCATGTTTGGTCATTGCATTTTCCCTATGCAAATTCCCATCAAGTATAAGCAATACAGTCGGTGTTGCCTCGCTCAGTTAACTGGCTGGCCAGCCATCGGCAAGAACCATGTTGGTGGTAGCGGCCTGGTGCCTGATCGCGGCTACAGCCTGGTAGCCCGGATCGTTCAGGAATGCTTTGGCCTTCTCCCTGGTTGGAAACTCGACGACGACCAGGCGTTGCGGGCGCCATT
>QNFK01000055.1 GCA_003645495.1 Gammaproteobacteria bacterium | reverse complement strand
TCGAAACCGAACCAGCCGCCGATTCCCGACAAGATGCCATTCAGCAAAGCAATCATCGCAACAAAAGCCAGCAGCATTGCACCCACATTGAGCGCCAGTGTCAGGCCGGTCGCTGCACCATTACCGATTGCTTCAAATATGTTGACGGCCTTTGCTTCGTCACCGGTGTTTTCAGCATCAAACTTCACATCTTTATGCCCGGTCTCCGGCATGAGAATTTTTGCCATCAACAGGCCACCCGGCGCTGCCATAAAGCTGGCTGTGATCAGGAATTTCAGATCGACGCCCATCGCCGCGTAGCCGGCCATCACGGCGCCGGCAATCGTCGCGCAGCCGCCAGTCATGACCGCGAATAGCTCAGACTGGCTCATGCCGGCCAGGTACGGTTTGACGACGAGTGGCGCCTCGGTATGACCAACAAAGATATTGGAAACGGCAGACATCGACTCTGTCTCGCTGGTCTTGAGAAGTTTATGTAACCAACCACCGAAAATTCCGACTACGCGTTGCATCACGCCGAGATAGTAGAGAACCGACATCAGCGCTGAGAAGAAAACGATGATAGGCAGAACATTCAGTGCGATCGTGAAACCAAGACTTTCTTTAGCCTTGGCGCCAAAAACAAACTCAATGCCGTCATTGCCGTAGTTGATGACATGCTGCACACCTCGTACGATGACGTCGAGGAAACTGCTGCCCTGTGGCACGAACAGAATAAAAGCGGCGATACCGACCTGCAATGAGAATGCCGTTATGACGGTACGTCGGTTAATCGCGCTGCGATCTGTTGATAGCAAGAACGCGATTAGTAACAGCGTGAAAATACCAACGATACTCATAAGTGACTGCATCAGAGTCGCCTTCTTAGACAAAAAAGGGGCCGTGATGGCCCCTTTTCCTGGATGGGGTTTACGCCCACCAAATTAGTGATGTACTGCCTCAGGAACGAAGGTGCTCTCACCAAAGAATTCGATGCGCGTCAGGTACGTGTAATCACCCTCAATCGACATCAAGGCGATGAAAACCACTATTGCTATCGGCGGTAACAATATTGCAAATTTCAAGGCGAGTCTTTCCCACTTCATGTGCATGAAGATCGCGACAATGAAACCCGCCTTAAGAAACATGAACAGAAGGATCAATCCCCAGCGTGTCATACCCTGGAAATTCAGGTAATCCACCATGTAGGAGAATCCGCTTAATACAAACAGCAGACCCCAGATCCAGAAATAGACGTTAAGTGGGTGTTGTTGTCCTTCCTGTGCCATACGAACAATCTCCTACAGAGGACTACCAGAGGTAGAAAAATGCAAAAATGAATACCCAGACCAGGTCGACGAAATGCCAGTACAGGCCGGTGATCTCGACAATCTCGTAGTTGCCACCGCGCTTCTCATAGAAGCCATTCCTGACCCGGTTTGCTATGACGATCAAATAGATCACGCCGGCGGATACGTGCATGCCATGGAAGCCCGTAATCATGAAAAACGTCGAGCCAAACTGTGCTGCGCCCATTGGGTTAGCCCAGGGCCGCACGCCCTCTTCAACAATCAGCTTGGTCCACTCAAATGCCTGCATGCCGACAAATGATGCGCCGAGTGCCGCAGTAGCGATCATCAGCCAGAAAGTTGCCTTGCGGTTTTTTCGATAACCCATGTTAACCGCCAGCGCCATCGTGCCGCTGGAAGTAATAAGGATGAACGTCATGATTGCGATCAGGATTAGCGGTATCGGCTCGCCACCAAAACTCAAGGCAAATACTTCGCTGGGTATCGGCCATGGATCAACAGCGGAAATGCGTACCGTCATGTAACCAATTAGAAAGCAGCTGAATATGAAAGTGTCGCTAAGGAGGAAGATCCACATCATGGCCTTGCCCCAGGGCACATGGAATGACTGCATGTCGGAGGAGAAGTCTGCCGAAACTCCCTTCGTTCCGGTCGGTAAAATCTCTCCGGTGTTAGACACTACTGCTTCCGACATAGGTCGATTTCCTTCTTAAGTAGATAACAACACGCCGAACATCACGATCCATACCAGCAAGAGGAAATGCCAGTACACCGTGCAAAGTTCGATGCTTAGTCTGACGCTGTCTGCTTCAGCGCCGGTCCATACTTTTGTTGTGCAACGAGCCCAGACCCACAAGCCACCCAGCAGATGAACTCCGTGGACTGCGGTCAACAGGTAGAAGAATGCATTGGCCGGATTGGTCCACACATAGAAGCCACCTGCAATAAGTTGTTGCCATGCAATCAGCTGCCCGCCAAGAAACATGATCGTCAAAACGCCCGAAATCAACAGGCCGGGTTTCAGCCTTGCAGTATTGCCGCTAACCGCCGCATTCCTGGTCCAGTGATAAGCAATGCTGGCCAATACCAGGATCGCCGTGTTGAACCACAGCAGAGCAGGCTCGGCCAGCGGCCGCCAGTCCGGCTCCTGCATGCGCAACGTGTAGGCGCTGATAAACAGTGCAAATATTGACGTTGCCACTGCGAGAAACGTTGTCAGCCCCATGGTCTTGTTGCTGGTGTCTAGCGACGTACCCGATACCGCGTCTGCAGCAGGGTCCGATACCCATGGCTCGGTATTCAGTGTCTGCTTAAGCAGCCAGCTGATAACGGTGACCATGATAGCACCGAGAAAGACGAGTGTAATCGTCATTGGCGCATCACCTCGGGACCGCTATGCAAATAAACGAATGTAGTCGTCACTAGTGTTCCATTCCGTGATCACGCCCCACCGGTACTTCATCGGCTGACACAGTCTGAGGGGTAAAATCCTGCTCTTGTCCCGGCACGCTGTAGTCATAAGCCCAACGATGCACGACCGGCAGCTCATGGCCCCAGTTACCGTGCTTAGGCGGTGTATCCGGTGTTTGCCACTCCAGCGAGGCTCCACCCCAGGGATTCGGGTCGGCTTTCTTGCCGTTGCGCAGGCTCACGATCATGTTGTAGAGGAAAATCAACTGCACCAGTGCCACGAATATCACCGTCACCGAAATGGCCGCATTCAGCGTCTGTGCCGACTCCGGCATGAAATCCGTATTACCCATCGCGAAGTAACGACGTGGTACACCCAGGAATCCCAAATAGTGCATCGGCAGGTAGATCGAGTATGTGCCGAGGAAAGTCAGCCAGAAATGCCAGCGGCCAAGTGTTTCGTTAAACATCCTGCCGGTTATTTTTGGATACCAGTGATATATGGCACCGAAGACCACGAGGATCGGGGACACGCCCATCACCATATGAAAATGAGCGACCACGAAGTACGTGTCCGATAACGGCAAATCAATGGTCACATTGCCAAGGAATAAACCGGTCAGGCCGCCGTGGGTAAACGTAAATACGAAACCAATGGCGAACAACATGGGCACGCGCAAATGAATATTGCCCTGCCATAACGTCAGTACCCAGTTGTAGACCTTGAGGGCGGTTGGCACGGCGATAATCAGTGTGGTCGTGGCGAAGAAGAACCCGAAGTATGGATTCATACCACTGACATACATGTGATGAGCCCAGACGATGAAGCTCAGTCCACCAATTGCAAGAAGAGCCCAGACCATCATCCGGTAACCGAATATATTCTTGCGCGCGTGCGTGGCCAGCAGATCAGAAACGATGCCGAACGCAGGCAACGCCACAATGTAAACCTCCGGGTGCCCGAAGAACCAGAACAAGTGCTGGAACAGCACCGGGCTACCGCCGCCGGTCCCCATTTGCTCGCCCGCTGAGACCATCGCCGGCATGAAGAAACTTGTTCCTACCAATTTATCGAACAGCATCATAACGGCACTCACGAGTAATGCCGGGAATGCAAGCAAACCGAGGATGGTTGCAATGAAGATACCCCAGATGGACAACGGCATACGCATCAACGTCATGCCACGACACCGCGCCTGTAGTACCGTCACCACATAATTGAGGCCACCCATCGTAAAGGCCACGATGAACAGTGCAAGGGACCCAAGCATTGTCAGGATACCCCAGTCAATGCCCGGTGTGCCCTGTGAAATGGCCTGTGGCGGATACAAAGTCCAGCCTGCACCAGTTGCGCCACCCGGCACAAAGAAGCTCGCGAGGAGAACAATGACGGACAGCAGATATACCCAGAAACTGAGCATGTTCATGAACGGGAACACCATATCCCGCGAGCCGCACATGAGCGGAATCAGGTAGTTGCCGAAGCCACCGAGGAATAACGCGGTCAACAAATAGATCACCATGATCATTCCATGCATGGTGATGAACTGGTAATAATTCTCCGGATTAATAAGCGCGAACGAATCTGGAAAACCGAGTTGTAAACGCATTAACACCGACAGGACGAGCGCGACAATGCCAACAAAAATTGCCGTAACGCCATATTGAATAGCGATGACCTTGTGGTCCTGGCTCCAGACGTATTTGGTTATGAATGTTTGCGGATCGTGGTGCTCGATTTCGTGATCACGATCTGCGATTGAAACATATGCCATCAAGATCCCCTTACTGATGTCTTGTCGATTAACTTCTTCAACTTATTTATTGCCTGGCAATTAAAATCTAAAGCGTGTTGATGTAGGCGATCAGGTCGTTGATCGACTGGTCGTTCTGCACTGTCCGGCCCATGAATCCCATCTGCTTGCCATAAAAGTCCTGCGGATGCGCACCACGAATACCAGCCCTGAAATTCTTCAGCTGGGTCGCCAGGTACCAGTCCGTCATTCCCTGCATGCGCGGCGCGTTGATCGCCTGGATTCCCTGTGCGTCGCCGCCGTGGCAATACGCACAAACCGTGTAGAGGCGGGCACCGTTTGCGACATCACCATCAATCGACGGCGCGGCCGGATTATCCGGGAAAGTCTGGATGTGAGCGACGACATTGGCGACTGCAGCATCGTTTGCGAGCGTCGCCGCCATCGGTGCCATTTGCTTGCCAAAAATATCGTCATCGTGGGTGCCGCGCAGACCGGATTTGTAATTTTGCAGCTGACGTTTCAGGTACCAGGCTTCCTGGCCAGCCAGCTTCGGTGCGTTCAGTGCTTGCAAGCCCTCGCCCTGCTGACCATGGCAGGCAGCACATACAGCGTACTGGGCAGCACCCACTGCTGCATCACCGGCAACTGTATTTTGTACGTCCGCATAAGTTGGTTGACTGGCGACCCATGCGTCAAAATCTTCCTGCTCATCCACCACTACTGAACCGCGCATTGTGTGGTGGGCGATGCCGCAAAGTTCTTCACACAGAACTTCGTAGGTACCAACTTTGGTTGGCGTCAACCAGAGATAAGTCTCCATTCCGGGCACGAGATCCATCTTGACGCGAAACTGGGCAACCGCGAAATCGTGCAAGACATCCTTGGAGCGCAAATTGAATTTGATCGGCACATCCAGTGGGATATGTACCTCGGGGCTGAAGATCAGAACGTCGTCCTGTCCCGCCGGATCATCCGCGACCATACCGAACGGGTTATCGTCGGTTACTAATTCTGATTTGACGGTACCAAATTCGCCATCGTTGCCTGGATAACGATACGTCCAGTGCCATTGCTGGCCGACAGCTTCGACTTCGATAGCATCATCGGGCACGTTGACAAAATCACCCCAGACAAAAAGTCCTGGTGTGAGCATTGCTGCAACACCAACTGACGTCAGTATGGTCAGCCAGGTCTCGAGTTTTTTGTTTTCCGGGTCGTAGACAGCTTTATTACCCTTCCTTGCGCGGAACTTGATGATCGCATACGCCATGAATAGGTTGACTGCGACGAAGACGAAGCCGGTGACCCAAAAAGTGATATTTATCGTGTCGTCAATCTGACTCCAGTTAGAAGCCAGCGGCGTGAACGTCCAGGGACTGAGAAAATGAAACAGCAATGTTCCAACCGTCAACAGTATGAGCACAATCGCTATAGGCATACCTATTGCATCCTTATTCTTGAGTTTCGCGAATTAATCTGGCGGTTACAGATGAACCACCGGTCTCGTCTTTGATCAGCACGCAATCTTTTTTATTTGTCTTTCGAACGGTGAAATTCCCCGCGGCAACCCCTTGCCGTACCGCTTGAGCTGTCGCTTCAATTCTCCGGAGCGAGCTTATTCTCATCCGGATGTCGACGATTGTTCACTCGTTAAGTATCCGGCCAACTCGGAGGATAGTAGATTCAGTGAGTGATTTCCACTAATGACAGGGGTAGATATGTGTGCTAGCGATGTTCCAAAAGGCATTGATTATCAATACGATTGGCGTTTCTTGCGGCTTCGGGTGAGTTGCTGCAGAAATCACGCATGGCGTGATATCGGCACGCGGATTTCAGAATGTGAACTCAATATCCCTGTTAACGCTTTCACGGGCCTTCTCGAAATCAGCTTGCAAGCGCGTAAGCTCATCTTCGAGTCCATCCTTAAAGACCGCGGTCTCGGCGCGCAAGGGCAATCGACCCTGAATCTGCTGCAGATATTCCTGTGCGTCGGGCACCACCTGAAACGCAGTCTGCTCAGGCAAAACCGCTTCCGGTTCTGGCCGATTCCAGTTGAGCAGCGCGATCACAGCGGCGGCCGCCGCAAGCCCTGTCAGGCTGCTGGCCCACCACAAGTTACTGGTCTCGCTACGATTTTGCCGCAACGGCTCGATGCGCTCGGCAGCCAGCAACGACGCCTCGATTCGTGACGTAAGCTGCGGCGAAATATCGGTGTTAATGCCCTCTGCATCACGTTTCAGTCTTTTCTCGAAATCATCCATAGCTTTCACTCCGTGCCGCGGCGGTTGTGCTGTCTGCCAACTCAAGCTTCAGCCTGCGGCGCCCTCTTAATAATGTAACTTTCGCCCATGACACCGATTTGTTCAGCGCCCTGGCAACTTCCCTGACCGACATATCCTCGACGTATCTCAACCACATGGCCGAATATGCATCGTCGGAAAGCAGTCGTTTCGCCGTGAGCCAGACGTTCTCGTGATCTGACGCGACGAGGCAAATCTGTAAGGGATCTTCAGGATCGGTCGGCTCAATCTCCGCATCCTGCGAATAGCGCCACGGCTGACTTGCGACATTGCGCAATGCAATGCGGTACAGCCAGGTACTGAAACGCCAGCGCGGATTAAAGCTGTACAGATATCGATAGGCGCTGATGAAAGTATCCTGAATCGCATCCTCAGCATCTGCGCGGCTCGCTGACCGCGTAAGCAGGAAGCGCAGCAGTCGTTCCTGGTAGCGTTCAACGATTTCGTTAAACGCGGCAGCAGACCCCTGCAACGATGCTTCCACGAGTTGTTCATCAGTCACCACTGCGTTCGAGTATCCCCGTCTTTCCTGTCACTTTTATTAGTCGTCCAGCACGCTGACGATAAGATCCGGATCGATCACGGTGCTCACGGACAGTACGTTGTCTTTCACCTTGACCTTTGTATTTTGAATCAGGCTTTTCAAATTGGCATCGAGTTCCGAATTGAAAGCTTGCAGACTAATCAATCCGCTAACGATACTGCCAATAGAGGCTGCCATTGCCGGATCTGTAGACACGATTTGTGCCTCGACAGCAATCTGGCCACCGCTGTCAGAAATCAACAACGCGGCCTGCTCGGTGTTGCGGATAATATTTGATTCCCAGTCACCATCATCGCCATCTGCCATTCCGTCAGGCCTGAGACCAGCCTGCACGAAGGAGCGATCTGCGGTTAGTACAAACATGGAGCCTTCGTGACTTTGACTGCCGCTGACCTTGCCACCACTCTCTAACAACTCCTGCATGTGGTTTTCGTTAGACGTGATAATGGCTTTGTTTGCGATACTGAAACTAAAATAGGCTGAACCGTCAAAATCGTCAAGCGGGTCATTGCCACTGTGTCGCTCGTGATCTTCGTCGTCGCCATCGCCATCGCTATCATCACCGTCATCGCCATCTTCAATGATGTGGTAATACTCCTTACCGCCAGACTCGAGACGATTAACCGTCGACTCCAGCATCGCCAGCGCCAGCAATTTATCCTGCGATTTCTTTGTGAGCGGCCCCTCGACAATTATGACGGTGCCGTCAGATCGATCCGAAAAAGCGGTAACAGAATCAATTTCGGTACTCAGGTCGATGCCGATCTCATTGTTGATCTCGACGATTACTTCATCGTCAAACCACTTGTAGAGCGGTCCGCCAGATTCAGTGGAACGCATTTGCACAAGATCAGCGTGCATGTACCAGACCAGGTTGCCGGGCAGGTCTGCCGATGAAACACCAGCCTGAGTGGTTAACGGGAAGCTGAAAATCAGCAGTAAGAAGAAAAAGCGTCTTGCAGTCATGTCGAATCCTCAGGATTTCGTAGTGAATTACCTGCTTATAGGCGCGACCTGGGGAAAAGGTTACAT
>QNFK01000054.1 GCA_003645495.1 Gammaproteobacteria bacterium | reverse complement strand
GAGTACAAAGCGGCTGGCAATGCGATCCGCGAGAACGGCAATCGGCGGTTTATCGGCTTGTGCGCGTTCCAGCAATCGCCCGATTTCGGCCAGGCTTGTGCTGGCGCCGGTACGCGTGACACGTAGTGTGCCGTTGCCGCTTCGATTGATGCCACCGGCATAAACCTGTGCGCCAGGTTCACGGCCGACGGGCAGCGACTCGCCGGTCAGCATGGATTCATCGACAGAGAGACTGCCAGTCAACATTTCACCATCGATCGGCACGACTTCGCCCGGCCGAATCATGATGACATCGCCGACGCGAATTCGATCCAGTGCCACGATTTCTGCATCGCCACCCACGACGCGCGTTGCTGTATCCGGCAGCAGGCGAGCGAGGGCTACAGCGTAGTCATCCGCTCGATGTCTTGCGCGCATTTCAAGGAAACGCGTGGCGCTGAGAAACAACACGAACATTGCGACCGAATCGAAATAGATGTTGCCCTGGTCCATCCACGTGGCCCATACAGACGCAAAAAAAGCGGCGGCGATAGCAATCGATACAGGTAAGTCCATACCGGGAGCGCGTGCACGGATGCCACGCCAGGCGCTGGCAAAAAACGGCCGGGCGGAGTAAAAGACGATGGGGATCGTCACCAGCAAGCTGATTGTTCGCAGGAATTTCTCGACACCTGGCTCAATGCCGAAAAAATCTCCCGCATACAGCGCGACGGCAAACATCATTACCTGCATGCCCGCTGCACCTGCCACGATAAGTCGTTTTAGCGAGCGGCGATATTCTTCGTCGTTAGTGTCTTTGGACTGGCCGACACCAACCGGTAGTGGTCTAAATCCAATACGCGAGATCGCATCCAGCAATTCGCTGAATTTCAGCTGTGCAGCATCCCAGCGGATGACAGCACGGCGGGTAGCCGGATTAACGGTGACGTTTTCGATCGCGTCAATCTGACTCAATGCTTTGTCGAGCAACCAGACGCAGGCGGTACAGTACATGCCGCCGATATCCAGTGTCGTCTCGGCAGCGCCCCGATCTTCGTGTACATAGCGGGCAAGCAGGTCTGCGGAGTCATAGTGTTGCCACTCACCGGGCTCATCCGCAGGCTGCAGGTCCGAATCGGGCTGGCTGCGAAACTCATAGAATGCGGTCAGGCCCGCGCTGTAAATAAACTCGGCGACCGCTTTGCAGCCAATGCAGCACATTGGCTGCTCTATGCCATCAAGTTGCGCAATGATTAACGGGCCATTTGGCAGCGGTTCCCCGCAGTGAAAGCAACCGTCAGCGCGGCTCATGATCAGGGAGATCTGGTCGTTGCGGTGTCGTCGGTCGCGGAATCGCTAACTATGATGTGCGGATTGGTGATGGCAAGAAAAATGGTCAGCAAACCACCAACGACGGTGAGTGCCGGGATCGCAATTATTAACCAGACCCAGGGATTCCGAAACCATGGCTCCACTGTCTCTTCTTTGTCCTGTTGCATGTCAGTAGTCATCGGTAGGTCCGCGGAAACGGTTTTCCTCGATTACAGTGACGCCACGGCCATCCGTACTCTCAAGCGTAAACTCGATGACGTGGCCACCCGCTGAGCCTTCATGCGGTGCCGTGACCGAAATTGGCAACGTGAAAACAGATTCGCCGGCGATAGAGAACTCGGCGTTCGTCTGAATTTCGATACCTGATATTCCGCTAACGCTCAATTTGTAGTTGTGATCTACATTTTGTTTGTTGATTACACGGATCGTATAGCTGTTTTCTATGCCTTGCCGGCCAACGTCACGATACAGTGTGTTGCGGTCACGAATAACGTCGAGAATTACCGGCTTGCGCAGCGCCATCGAGGTCACCATCGCCCCGACCAGGGCCACCAGGATCAGGGAGTACACCACCGTTCTCGGTCGCAGCAGGTGGTAGTCCTTGTGTTCGAGCGCACGCTCCGTGGTGTAGCGAATAAGGCCACGCGGCGAGCCGACTTTGTCCATGATTGTGTCGCAGGCATCGATGCAGGCAGCACAGGCAATGCACTCGTATTGCAGGCCTTCACGGATATCAATTCCGGTCGGGCAAACCTGCACACACATCGTGCAGTCGACGCAGTCGCCGAGTCCCTGCGCTTTTGCGTCGGACCCGCGTCTTCTGCCACCGCGTGGTTCACCACGTTCCGTATCGTAAGTAATGATCAGTGTGTCGTGATCAAACATTGCGCCCTGGAAGCGGGCGTACGGGCACATGTATTTGCAAACCTGCTCACGCATGAAGCCGGCATTGCCGTAAGTGGCAAATCCGTAAAACAAGACCCAGAACCACTCCCATGGTCCGGCGGTGAATGTCAGCAGGCTCGTGGTCAGCGAACGAATTTCGGAGAAGTAACCAACGAACGAATAACCGGTGAACAGCGCCAGTGCGATCCAGCAGAATTGTTTGAATGACTTGCGCCAAATCTTATTGAAATTCCACGGGCCTTTATCGAGCTTCATGCGTTTGTTGCGGTCACCTTCAATCGCGGACTCGATCCAGGTAAATGCTTCAGTCCAGACGGTCTGCGGGCATGCGAAGCCACACCAGACACGACCGGCCAGGGCAGTGAAAAAGAACAGAGCCACTGCGAGGATGATCAGCAACAATGCAAGATAGATAAAGTCCTGTGGCCAGAGCGTCATGCCGAAGATGTAGAATTTACGTGCCGGCATGTCGAAGAGGATCGCCTGGCGACCGCCCCAGGTTAGCCAGGGCCCGAAGTAGAACGCTCCGAGCAGCACGAACATGGCAAGCCGGCGCAGGGTGGCGAAGCGACCTTTAACTTCGCGTGGGTAAACTTTATCTTCGCTACGATACAGATTGCCGTATTCGTAGCTGCCGTCGGATTTTTTCTTGATCATCGTTAGTTTTTGTTGGGCCGAATCAACTGGCCAAAATACAGCGTTGTTTTCAGTCTTTGCGCGGTAGCGAAATAGGACCGGTTCGTTTGCGTCTGCAAAGTCTCAGGGTAAACCAGCCCGCGATCCAGGTGTTTGCGAAGAACAGGGCAAAGCCGATTGCATAACCGGCATTGCGACTTTCAATTGCGGCTATGTTTAACGCGTCGACCAATATCAATGGATCGACAAAGGCGAAAAACAACATAGTGAATCCGGACGCTGTCAGGAATGATATCCAGGTCAATACCGCAAGTTTTTGCGTGTCCCTGGACCAATCTGTAGTTTCGTCAGCGCCTTCGTTCATCTCGGTCAGTCTATTGAGACAAACTGTAAACGTACGCCGCCAGAACGCGCGCCCTGTCGGGGCCGATCAGGTGTCCGTGTGCCGGCATCGCACCGGTGCGGCCCTCGACAATCGTCTTGCGGATTTGTTGTGGTGAGCTGCTGTAAAGCCAGATGTCATCAGTCAGGTTTGGTGCACCGAGGGCTTGCATGCCGCTGCCATCAGCACCGTGACATGCAATACATAACGTCATGTATTGCGTGTGTGCCGGTGATGAGGTGTCCATGCCATCCGGCATTGCCTGTACGTAACTTACCATCTCATTGAGGGCTTCATCCGAGGCAAAGACCGCACCCAATGGTGGCATGATGCCGGTCCTGCCGGACATGATGCTTTGTTCGATCTGTGCAGGACTACCACCGTACAACCAGTCGTCATCTGTCAAATTAGGGAAACCTCTTGCGCCCAGCGCGCCTGAGCCATGACATTGCGAGCAATAGTTCGCAAACAGGCTGGCGCCAATGCTCAGTGCATCCGGATCATTGACCAGATCCGTTACTTCCATCGCGCCGTATTTCGCAAAAATCGGTCCGTACCTGGCTTCCGCAGCAGCCACTTCCGCATCATACTGGCCTTCCTGGCTCCATTCGCTGGTGCCGCTGAAAGTGCCAAGACCCGGATAATAAATAAGATAACCAACGCTCCAGATGATCGTAAGAATGAACAGCCACAGCCACCACATCGGCAGAGGATTGTTCAGCTCGCGAATGTCTTCATCCCAGACGTGCGCTTCAGATTCCACGATTTCTTCCTTGGATGCGCGTTGTCGGTTTGTAAAGACAATCAGCCAGACGCACGCGATGATAGAAACTACGGTGCCGATGATGACCCACCAGCTCCACAAACTATTCATGACGTTTGCTCCTTGTTATTTTCGCTGTAGGGCATGTGGCGGTCGTCTTCGAGGGGCAGCATGGATGAAGCTTCGAAATCCGTTTTACGCTTGCGACTCCAGCTCCATACCCAGACTCCGATAAAGAGTACGAGGAGCGCTACCGTAATCAGCCCGCGAACTATTCCTATATCCATTGAATTTTCCTCTCTAGCGGGCTGATCGGACAGTGCCGAGATCCTGCAAATAAGCGATCAGGGCATCAAGTTCTGTCTTGCCTTCCACTGCAGCAGCAGCGCCGGCAATATCTTCATCGGTGTACGGATCGCCCAGTATTTGCAGCGCACGCAATTTCCGGGTGATGAGGTCACCATCGAGCATGGCATGTTCAAGCCACACATAGGCCGGCATATTCGACTCAGGTACGACGTCTCGTGGTCCGAGTAAGTGAATCCTGTGCCACTCATCGCTGTAACGTTTGCCGACACGGGCAAGGTCAGGGCCGGTTCTCTTGGAACCGAACTGAAATGGCCGGTCGTAAACAAATTCACCAGCGACAGAGTACGGGCCATAACGTTCTGTCTCGCTACGAAACGGCCGGATCTGTTGCGAGTGACAGAGATAACATCCTTCCCTGACATAAATATCACGCCCGGCGAGGCGTAATGGCGGGTAGGGTTTGATGCCCTCGTATGGCTCGGTTGCATCCGAGCTGGCCATGAGTGGAATTATTTCAACCAGGCCGCCAATGCTGATGACAATAACAATCAGGATTGCCATGAGGTTGATGTTTTTTTCGACTTTATCGTGATTCATGATTGTCTCCTCACGCTGGCTGAATGACAGCGACAGGCTGTGGCTTCACTTGTCTTATCGTCATGTAGACGTTGTAAACCATAACCAGCATGCCGGAGAAAAATACGATGCCACCAAGGAGTCGTATGCCGTAATACGGATACGTAAACTTGAGACTCTCAATAAAGGAATAGGTCAGCGTGCCATCGTCATTCATTGCACGCCACATCAGTCCCTGGGTGATACCGGATATCCACATCGATACGGCATACAGAACCACGCCGATCGTCGAGGTCCAGAAATGCACGTCGATTAACTTCGTCGAATACATGCCTTCTTTGTTATAGAGGCGTGGTATCAGGCAATACAGCGAACCAATCGTCATCATCGCCACCCAGCCAAGGGCGCCGGAGTGCACATGGCCGATGGTCCAGTCGGTGTAGTGTGAGAGTGCATTGACCGTTTTGATGGCCATCATCGGTCCTTCAAAGGTCGACATGCCATAGAACGACAACGACACGATCATGAATTTCAGGATCGGATCGGTACGCAACTTATGCCATGCGCCGGTCAGGGTCATGATGCCGTTGATCATGCCGCCCCAGGACGGTGCCAGCAGGATGATCGAAAATACCATGCCGATTGACTGTGCCCAGTTCGGCAACGATGTGTAGTGCAGATGGTGTGGTCCTGCCCACATGTAAATCGCGATCAGCGACCAGAAGTGCACCACTGAGAGTCGATACGAGTAAATCGGGCGTTTCGCCTGTTTGGGCACGAAGTAATACATCATGCCAAGGAAGCCGGCGGTCAGGAAGAAGCCGACGGCGTTGTGGCCGTACCACCATTGCATCATGCCATCCACAATGCCGGTGTAGATCGAGTAGGACTTGAACAAGGTAACCGGGATGGCGAGGTTATTGAAAATGTGCAGCACTGCAATGGTGATGATAAATGCTGCGTAGAACCAGTTTGCGACATAAATATGTTTGACCTTACGTCTGCCGATTGTGGTGAGAAAAACAATGGCGTACGAGACCCAAACCACGGCAATCAGCAGATCGATGGGCCATTCCAGCTCAGCGTATTCCTTGCTCTGCGTGATGCCGAGTGGCAGCGTGATTGCGGCAAGTACGATAACAGCCTGCCAGCCCCAGAAAGTGAATGCAGCGAGCTTGTCAAATGCCAGGCGAACATGGCAGGTGCGTTGCACGACATAGTATGACGTACCCATTAGCGCCGAGCCGCCGAAGGCGAAAATCACGGCGTTTGTATGCAATGGTCGCAGGCGCCCGAAAGACAGCCACGAAATGTTCATGCTGAGGTTCGGCCAGATCAACTCGGCGGCGATAATGATGCCGACCAGCATGCCGACAATACCCCAGAGTATGGTCACGAGGGTGAACTGGCGTACAACCTTATCGTTGTAGCTCGATTGCGTATCCATAAATTGATTGTCCCGGATGTTTTTTATTTGCTCAGGCGTCTCTTACCGGACGCGACGATGCCAGACCGTTTAGATCGGATCTATAAGGATAAACCGTCACAGACTGTGTATCCAGTTTTAAGGAAATCCTGCCAGTTCTTCAGGTGTTTCTCGGCGTGGAGGTTATGCCCACCGTATGCCGTGGAAAAGCGCTCGCATCGATCGTTTCCAGGTAGCCATGCCATGCGCCGTAGCCGATTACTGGCAAGATGACGATAAGCCCGACGAACGCCGTCAGTAAGCCGATCAGGAGGCCCAGCATAATCAGCGACAGCCAGATTACCATCGCCATCTTGTTGCGTAGTACCGCATTAATAGAGGTCACAATTGCGGTAATGCTGTCCACGTCCCGATGCATGATCATTGGCAGGGAAAAAGCGCTGGCCGAGAACGTGACGGCGGCAAACATGGCGCCAACGATGCTGCCTATGGTCAGGTAACCGATCAGGTCGCGAAGCTCGGGATGTGCGTCGGTGGGGAAAAAGACGCTGACCAATACGCCGGCTCTGGCCCAGACCATGAATATGACCAGCAGGGCCAGGGCGAAAACCAGCTCGTTGCCTAAATGCCGCTTAAAAGCGGCGCGCAGGCTGCGAGCCATTGACGGTGTTTGATCTCGCTCGAGTTGCGCACTGATTGCGTACAGGCCGATGCAGGTGAGAGGGGCCAGGAAGACGAAGCCACCCAGCATGGCCAACATGAACCACTGGCTGCCATAAACCCACGCCAGCCAGACAACGGTTGCCATCACCAGTGCCATGAAAAATCCGTAGGTCAGGCTTTGCTGCGGTGCGCGCTTGAGATCAGCCATGCCCTTTTTCAACCAGCCGAATGGGGCCCAAGGTGAGAGCTGCCGGCACGGCGCCACGAATGGCATCGTATCCCTGTCGAATTCCTGTTGGTCAGACATAGTCGATTACCGCCGAATTCATTCATAAATGATTATTCGATGATAATAATACGACTCCGTGGACTTGGCATCGATATTTTCACCTACTGCTGCAGCCTCATTGAGGACCAGCTACCTCTGCAAACGCTTCAGTCGCATACGCCTCCATGCCGGCATCGGTGCGCAGCATGAAGTAGGCCGCAATGCCTTCTCGTTCGGCCACCGCCAGGCCTTCATCAACCCCAAGCACCAGTAAGGCCGTTGCCATGGCATCGGCGAACGCAGCCGACTCGCTGATAACGGATACAGCAGCAGTATTGTGGGTCACCGGGTAGCCGGTATTCGGATCGATCGTGTGCGAATATCGCTGGCCGGCAAAAAGGAAGAAATTCCGGTAGTCGCCGGACGTCGCAACAGCCACGTCAGTCAGCTGCACAATGGTCTGCACTGTAGATTCGAAATCAGCGGGCTTCTCAATGGCAACAGACCAAAGATTTCTGCCAGCATTGTGTCCGTGCATGCGCAGCTCTCCACCTATCTCAACCAGGTAATCGTCCAGTCCATGGTCAGAGAGCAGCTTCGCGAGCTGGTCGACAGCGTATCCCTTGGCATAGGCAGACAGATCGACGTAAACGTCCGCCCGGTCTTTGCGGATTGCCGGTGTCTTGCATTGTGTATGTAATTTCTCAAACCCCGTGTTTTGCAGCGTCTCTTCAATGACGTTGTTATCAGGAGGTTCAGGCGGAGCGTCGGCCGGACCGAATCCCCAAAGATTGACCAGCGGTCCCACGGTGATATCGAACGCGCTCGTTATCTCGCTGACCGACAACGCCTGTTCAATAACGCCACACAACTCCGCAGACACCTCGACCCAGTCAGTCGACTCTGAACGATTGAAAAGCGACAGCTCAGAGTCAGCCTGGTAGGTCGACATCCGCTGTTCAATCCTCGCCAGGCTGCCGTCTATCTGCGCTTTCAGGGCTTCGCGGTCAATATCCGCGGGTGGAGCGACCAGTTTGACGCTGTAGCTCGTGCCCATCGTCGGGCCCGTCAACTCCAGGACTGACAATTGCGCCTGATCATTACCGCACCCGGACAACGCGACGCCAAGCAGTCCGGTAGCCAGTAACAGGCGCATCATTCCAGCGTCGTAATGCAAGTATTCAGACTCCCTGGATCGGCCACCAAAG
>QNFK01000053.1 GCA_003645495.1 Gammaproteobacteria bacterium | reverse complement strand
GCGCGATGACGGCGATGTTGGACCAAACACTGGCGGCATGGGCGCCTATTCCCCGGCACCGGTTGTTACGCCGGAAATCGAAGAACGAATTCTCGAGCAGGTCATCCGACCAACCCTTGCCGGGTTGCGTGAAGACGGTATCAACTATGTTGGATTTCTCTATGCAGGATTAATGATTACACAGGAAGGCATACCGAAAGTTATCGAATTCAATTGCCGCCTGGGTGATCCGGAAACCCAGCCGATCATGGCGCGACTGAACTCCGACCTGGTCACGCTTTGCGAGGCAACACTCAATGGCCGGCTCGCGGAACAAAAGGCAGATTGGGACCCACGGGCCGCACTCGGCGTGGTCATGGCCGCGGGCGGTTATCCGTCCAGCTACGCCAAGGGCGAACGCATCAATGGCCTGCCCGCTCTGGCGGATGAAAACGCGAAAGTATTTCACGCTGGAACTGCATTAGACGGCGAGGATGTGGTCACGAGCGGTGGCCGGGTGCTGTGTGTTGTTGGCCTTGGAGATTCTGTTGCCGACGCACAGGCAGTCGCGTACACCCAGACCAGGAAAATCAGCTGGAACAACGTTTATTATCGTAGCGACATTGGGCACCGCGCGATTTCCCGGGACGACGACTAATCACTATGTTGACGACGGCAGAAGCAACACAGGCGATTGCAGAATCGATGCCGTCGTATGAAAGCGAGCGTGTGGACTATACGAGCGCGACAGGGAAAATCCTCCGACAGTCGGTCAACGCTGAACGCGACCAGCCACCATTTGATCGCGTCATGATGGACGGTATTGCAGTTCGTTTTGCTTCCTTGATAAGCGGGACACACCAGTTTGTGATCCAGGGGACACAGCATGCGGGCGACCCGGTACAGACGCTTACTGAAGACACGAACTGCATAGAGATAATGACTGGTGGCGTACTACCACAGGGTAGCGACTGTGTTATTCCCGTCGAGAGAATTTCCGTTGAAGGAAATATTGCGACCGTCGAAGAGGGTTACCAAACCGAACGACGCCGGTTTGTACATGCGCAAGGCTCAGACCACCGCAAGGGGCAGGAGGTCCTGCAAACGGGAACGCGCATTTCGCCGATGGATATTGCGATCATCGCATCCTGTGGTCTGGAGTCAGTATTGGTTGGACGCCAGCCGGTCGTTCGCGTTATCTCGACCGGCAACGAACTCATTGCACCCGGACAACCCGTCGCTGAACACCAGATAAGAATGTCGAACGGCCCGGCTTTGGTCTCTATGTTGTCGCAGCAGGGTTTCACAAATACCGCACACGATCATCTGGTCGATGAACCGGCACTTCTTAAGAAACACATTGCCAACCACTTGCAGGAAGCTGACGTTCTTATATTGAGTGGCGGCGTTTCAATGGGTAAAGCAGATTTTGTGCCGCAGGTGCTGGCAGACCTGGGCGTCAAAGTCGTTTTTCACAAGATCAGCCAGCGACCGGGCAAACCGATGTGGTTCGGTAACGGGCCCGATAAGCAGGTCGTATTCGCGCTGCCTGGCAACCCGGTATCCGCGTTGGTGTGTTGCCGGCAATACGTCTTACCGGCATTACTACAAGCAACCGGTCGCAACGATGCGCCACAGGAATTCGTAGTTCTTAGTGAAGCAATAACTTTCAACCCACCGCTGACGTGTTTCCTGCCAGTGCGCGTGAGTAGCCTGGCTGACGGCAAAATTAGCGCAACAGCGGTCCCTACCAATACGTCGGGCGACTTTGCGGCTTTAAGCGGGACTGACGGCTACGTAGAACTCCCCAAAGAGCAAAATGATTTTGCTGCCGGCAGCATCGTGCGACTGCATCGCTGGAGTTCTCCCTGACAATTAGGCAGCGCGAGAAGCTTGGGCTAAAGTCCAATTGTTACCTTTTGACACTGAACGTCGACACGTACTCAGGCACAGCCCGCTCATCTTTCATCGCCGGATCAGGAATCGCCTCGCCAGCAGTTAATTCCAGCGGTATTACCCCTGTCCAATATGGCAGCTCCAGATCTTTGGCGGCATCTTGAGGCGGGCCGGATCGTACTTTTACGCTTGCTTCTTTAATAGGCAGGGCCAAAACAGTCGTGGCATCAGTTTCCTTGCGGTCAGGTTGTCGTGAATCTTCCCAGCGACCGGGCACGAGTTGCTCGAGCAACGCCTTGAACGCCGCCTGCTTTTGCTCATCGTCTTCAATGAGCCTGGCGTCACCGAATACGACCACCGACCTGTAATTCATCGAATGAGAAAACGCTGACTGCGCCAGGACCAGCCCATCAAGCAACGTGACGCACACACTCACTGGCCTGCCCTCCTTGAAACTACTGAGCCAACGGCTGGCCACCGCACCATGCAGGATAAGGTCGTCTCCAAGGCGAGCGTAGGTCATTGGGATGACCATGACGCCACTGCCAGCATCCAGTCCGACGTGAGCAATCATGCCCTCGTCCAGAATGGCGTATGCCGCTTCACGGTCATATGAGCCACGCTCTGCATGTCGGCTAATCGACGTTCGTTCCGTTTTCTCCAATTCTGCAGTCACTGCCAATCCTCTGTTTATGCGTGAAAATGCCGACACTACCGGGGAATTCATTCTGCGCCAATAACTAACTGCGGAAATGGACAGATTGCTGGTTTTTCGTGCGTAACAGCCGCTTGCAAGCCGATCAGGACCACGGATATTCTGTGATAGGCTTGCTACGGAAGATTCCAGGAAAAACAGATCAGTGGCCAGTAACCAGGACCACATCAACAAGAAATAAGGGGGAGTCAGACCATGGTTTCATTCATGAAAGCGTACCAGGAGCAAACCTACGCGCTGTTGCGCATCACAACCGGTTTTATGTTTCTGTTTCACGGCAGTCAGAAGTTGCTCGGGTTTCCACCGGCAAGTTTCGATCCGCCATCGCACATCCTGTATGTAGCAGCTCCGATTGAACTGATCGGCGGTGCGTTGATTATGGTTGGCCTGTTCACGGCACCGATCGCGTTCCTGGCCAGTGGCCTGATGGCGGCCGCTTACTGGATGGCGCATTTCAGTGCAGAGAGTTATTTGCCGATCATGAACAGAGGCGACGCTGCAGTCATGTACTGCTTTATTTTTCTCTATATCTCAACCAAAGGCAGCGGCATCTGGAGCGTGGATGGCGGAAAAAGTTGACGCGTAAATAGTCCAACAAAAAAGGCCCGTCAATCGACGGGCCTTTTTTTTCCTGCAGTCAAATCCTTAAGGTCTATCTCTTCATAGCCTCAAAGAATTGTGCATTGGTCTTCGTATCCTGCAGCTTGTTGAGTAAAAACTCGACCGCTGCCAGCTCGTCCATCGGATGTAACACCTTCCTCAGGACCCACATCTTCTGCAGCTCTTCAGGATCAGTCAGGTACTCTTCCTTACGTGTGCCCGAGCGATTGATGTTGATTGCCGGGAATACGCGTTTTTCGGAAATACGCCGATCAAGGTGGATTTCCCAGTTGCCGGTTCCCTTGAACTCTTCGTAAATAACTTCGTCCATCTTGGATCCGGTATCAACCAGTGCCGTGGCCAGGATCGTCAGGCTGCCGCCTTCCTCGATATTTCTTGCCGCGCCAAAAAAGCGTTTCGGTCGATGCAACGCATTTGCGTCAACACCGCCGGTCAGGACCTTGCCTGATGATGGAACAACGGTGTTATAGGCTCGAGCCAGACGCGTAATCGAGTCCAGCAGTATCACGACATCCTTCTTGTGCTCTGTCAGCCGCTTGGCCTTTTCAATGACCATCTCCGCAACCTGCACATGACGGCTGGCCGGCTCATCAAAGGTCGATGAAACGACTTCACCGCGAACCGTACGTTCCATCTCGGTTACTTCTTCCGGCCGCTCGTCGATCAACAGCACGATCAGCTCGCAATCGGGGTTGTTGGCGGCAATTGCCGAGGCAATGTTCTGCAACAGCATCGTTTTACCCGCTTTTGGCGGAGAAACGATCAGACCGCGCTGGCCCTTGCCAACCGGCGCGACCATATCGATGATACGTGCAGTAAGATCTTCAGTACTGCCGTTACCCTGCTCCAGCACAAGACGTTCGCGCGGGAACAAAGGCGTCAGATTTTCGAACAATACTTTACCGCGCATATTTTCCGGCGCGTCATGATTGATCTCGCCAATCTTTAGCAGCGCAAAATATCGTTCGCCATCTTTTGGCGGCCGGATCAGTCCGGAGACGGTATCGCCAGTGCGCATATTGAAACGTCGTATCTGGCTTGGCGACACATAGATGTCATCCGGGCCAGCAAGATACGAGCTGTCTGCCGAGCGCAAAAAGCCGAAGCCATCCTGCAGTATTTCAAGGGTTCCGTCGCCGTATATGTCCTCACCATTGGCGGCATGCGCCTTCAAAATGGAGAAGATGATGTCCTGTTTGCGTGAACGCGCCAGGCCCTCGATACCCTGGGATTCCCCCAGCTCGACCAGCTGCGCAGGCGTGCGGGTTTTCAACTCCGTCAGGTTCATCGAGTTCTTGCTTTGCTCGAGTTGATCCTGAGGAATTATCTCCAGATTGCCGTCGTCCTCCGGATAACCCTCATTCTGAGGTCTTCTCCGCCGTCGGCGATTACCCTGGCCACCGGAACTTTTTGATTTTGTCGACTGTTTTGGTCGACTTCTTGTTTGATTACCCAAGTACCCTCTCACAGATTAGTTTCCAGGAATTCGGCTAGTTGCGACTTCGACATCGCGCCGATCTTTTGCGCATGAACTGCGCCATCTTTAAACAGCATCAACGTCGGAATGCTGCGAATGCCATATTTTGGCGGTGTCACAGGATTTTCGTCGATGTTCAGCTTGGCCACCGTCAATCGATCTGCATATTCATCTGCAGCTTCGTCCAGCAGCGGCGCAATCATTTTGCACGGCCCACACCATTCTGCCCATAAATCGAGCAAAACCGGCTTGTCTGACTGCAGAACATCTGCATCGAAACTATCGTCGTTGGTGTATACAATCTTGTCGCTCACCGGCGCATGCCTCCAAGTGATTTAGGTTGAATTTTGTTATTGATATTGCTCGTCACGACTCAAAATTCGGACGATCATTGCAAAATGGGTGACGCTGCCTCTTCAATCAGGCAATATGTCGCAGCTTTATCGCGGCTTCTCTTGGATTTCGATGAAAGCGTATTTGGCAGGTGCGACGGGTGTCGCGTCGATGTTGAGCCAATTTGACCCCTTCACGAAGCATATTGCAAGCCCCTAACCAACATTTTCTGACTTAAATTCAATGACTGATAACCATCTGAGCGACCTCAGATTCGACACTCTGGAGCTTGAAGAAAGCCTCCACGCCGGCATCAAGGATGTGGGTTTCGAATTCTGTACACCAATTCAGGCCGATACCCTGCCGCTCGCACTCAAGCAGCGCGATGTGGCCGGCCAGGCGCAAACCGGTACCGGCAAGACCGCCGCATTCCTGATCGCTGCATTGCAGCGAATTTTGACCCATCCTGTGGATGCAGACGCTGCCAAAGGACAGAAACAGCCACGCGTTTTCATCCTCGCGCCGACCCGGGAGTTGGCGATACAAATTGCCAACGATGCCGAGGCGCTCGCCAAACACACTGGCTGCAAGATTGGCCTCGCTTTTGGCGGCACGGGTTACGAGCAACAACGAAGGACCATTCAGGACGGCATCGACCTGCTCATAGGCACGCCCGGTCGCATCATCGATTATTACAAACAAGGCGTTTTCAAACTGGACCAGGTACAGGTAGCGGTGCTCGATGAGGCCGATCGCATGTTCGATCTCGGCTTTATCAAGGATATTCGCTACCTTTTGCGCAAACTGCCGGCCCCTGACAAGAGACTGAACATGCTGTTTTCGGCGACGCTATCACAGCGTGTCCTGGAACTGGCCTACGAACATATGAACGAACCGGAGCTGATCCGTGTCGAGCCTGACAAGATTACGGCGGACCGCGTCAGGCAAGCCATTTTCTTCCCGTCAAACCCGGAGAAGATTCCGCTGCTGGTCGGACTGATCCGTGAGATGGGCGCCAGCAAGATCATGGTTTTCGTCAATACGAAACGCGAGGCGGAACGTGTTGAGGACTACCTCGGCGCCAACGGCATCGACGCCAAGGCTATATCCGGTGACGTGCCACAAACCAAGAGAATGAGCATGCTGAAGCGCTTCCAGAATGGTGAGCTGGCGGTGCTTATCGGTACTGATGTCGCCTCCCGCGGCCTGCATATTCCCGGCGTGCGCTGCGTAATTAATTACGATTTACCACAGGACCGGGAAGACTATGTGCACCGCATCGGCCGTACGGCCAGGGCGGGCGAATCGGGCGATGCAATCAGTTTCGGTTGTGAGACCTACGCGATCTCGCTGCCCGATATCGAGGACTTCATCGGTCACAGGATCCCGGTCGCAAATCTGGACCCGGCACTTCTACCGGAGCTGATAAAACCGCCACGGCGTGAGCGCAAGCCCAGAGGTGGTGGCTCGCGGCGCAATGCAGGCGGTGGCCACCGGTCGTCCGGGCGCAGGCCGCGGAGATAGATTGATCGCCCGCTGGGCGGGCTCCTACAATTCTATTTAGCGTTGTAGGAGCCCGCCCAGCGGGCGATGGCCAGAAATATCGCGAAGAATCGGGGCCAGATCAACCCAGAAGATCTACAACGCCTTCAATAGCAGTAAACCGCTCATCCTCTCGCGCCGGCCAGCGGGTATCCGGGCGCGTAATGTGTAACAACATGCCAACACCAAATTCCTTCGCGCTTTCCAGTACTGCAACGTTGTCATCAACAAACAGCGTTGTTTCCGTGTCGAAGCCTTCGGCTTCCTGCAGCGCATGCCAGAACGACTGGTCTTCCTTGGCGTGACCCAGATCGTGGGAAGTGTAAATGCCATGGAAAAAATCGGTGACGCCGGTTACCTCGGTTTTGATTGTCAGCGTTTCCTGATGAGAGTTGGTCACCAACAACAAGCGTAGATCGTGACCGACGACCGTTTCCAAAAAACGCCGGGCACCAGGCAGAAAGCCGATACGGTTGTTTTCATCACGATGTAGCGCCGCAATGTCGAGATCCAGCTCTTCGCTCCAGTGGTCCAGGCAATACCAGCTGAGCTTGCCCTCCATGCTGCGGAATTTGGCTTTTAGTCGCTCGCGTGCTGTTGCCTCACTGACCTCGTTTTGCCGCGCAAACTCAGCCGGAATATGCTCCAGCCACATATAATTGTCGTAGGCGAGATCCAGCAGCGTGCCATCCATATCCAGCATCAGCGTTTTACAATCGCGCAGTGCTTTGGCAGGATTTTTTGGCATCGTGTGAGTTCCCCGAATCTATTGGCAGTCTGAATGGTCTATACTGCGCGCCCCGAAAGCGCCACACAGCAAATTGGAAGCTCGCATGGACCTGCAGAAAATTATCGAACCTGTCGTCGCATTGGCCAAAGAAGCCGGCACCGCGATACTTGAAGTTTACGCCACCGATTTCGATGTTCAAGCAAAAGACGACAAGTCGCCGCTGACGCAGGCCGACATGGCCGCACATATTATTATTGAAAATGGTCTGAACCAGCTGACGCCTGACATACCGATAATCTCAGAAGAGTCTGGCTTACCAGATTTTGAAGTTCGCAGCCAATGGACGCGCTACTGGCTGATCGATCCACTGGATGGCACTAAGGAATTCGTCAATCGAAACGACGAGTTCACGGTCAACATTGCGCTGATCGACAATCACCGACCAATTCTCGGCGTGGTTCACATTCCGGTCACGAACAAGACCTACACCGGTGTCGAGGGACACGGTGCTGCCGTCAGGTCAGGAAGCGATGCGCCGCAAGCAATAGCAGTAGCTACAACAAGCGCGAAACCAGTACGCGTAGTCGGCAGCCGCTCGCACCGCGGCGCCAGCCTCGATGCATTCCTCGAGAGGCTTGGTAATTTTGACATGCACGCGATGGGCAGCTCTCTGAAGTTTTGTGTGATTGCGGAAGGCGGCGCGGATATATATCCACGACTGGGTCTCACCTCGGAATGGGATACCGCAGCCGCACAGGCCGTTGTTGAGCAGGCTGGTGGCGCTGTACTGCAACTCGATGGCCAGCCGCTGGACTACAATGCCAAAGAGGACATCCTCAACCCGCATTTCCTGGTAAGAGGACCCGCAGATCAGGACTGGCTCGCGATCATTGCTGCTGGCGAGTAACGGAGTAACATGGCAGGTCAGTTTGCTCTGGTATCGCCTGGCCTGCTGGGCGTTGTAAATTCGCCCGCTGGGCAGGCTCCTACAGTTGCTAATTAGAATTGTAGGAGCCCGCCCAGCGGGCGAAATAACTACGCCGAACGGACGACGTGTATATCAGAAATTCAGGCCAGCACTAATCGATGACCGACAAAATAGATACGGAATCCTTCAAGGAGTTTGCAAGGCTCAGGGAACTTCGTGTCAGTCACCGCGACCTCGATTACCTGATTGACCGACTGTCACACGACCCGATGGTGGATCAGTTGCGCATTCGCCGACTGAAGAAACGCCGCCTGATTCTCAAGGATATGATTGCCGCGCTTGAGAGCGAGCTGAT
>QNFK01000052.1 GCA_003645495.1 Gammaproteobacteria bacterium | reverse complement strand
GGGTCGTGGTGAGCGACTCAGGCCGCTGACTGACACGACACCCAAAGCGCTGATAGAAGTGCAGGGCGAGCGCCTTATCGATCGCCATCTGCGGATGCTCGCGAAAGCCGGTGTGAACACTGTTGTGATAAACCTGGGTTGGCTGGGTGAGCAAATTGTTGAGCATGTCGGTTCCGGGCAGCAGTTCGGCCTGCAGGTCGTTTACAGCCCTGAGTATGACAACGTATTGGAAACTGGCGGCGGCATTCACAAGGCCCTGCCAACATTGGGAGATGCCCCGTTCTGGGTGGTCAACGCAGATATCTACACTGAAATGACGTTGCCTGAAATAGAATTCAAGGATGGCGAACAAGGACACCTCGTGCTTGTTCCAACGCCGGCGTACAGAACCAAAGGCGATTTTGATCTAGTCGACGGCAAAGTAGCAAAAGTTAGCGAACCGCAACTAATGTTTGGTTGTGTCGCACATTACCGGCCGGAATTTTTTGCAGGCTCAAAAGACGGGCGCTACTCGTTGGCGCCTATGCTTTTTGCAGCTGCCGCAGAAGGCCGGCTTGGCGGCAGTGTTTATAAAGGTGTTTGGGAAGACGTCGGTACGCCGGAACGCCTCGACAGGCTCAACAATCGCTGACGATCTGCTTGTCCTGCAGTCGCAAATGTCGCAGCAAGTGGTTCTGCACACGTGCCTGGATTTCACCCCGCCCTTCCGTGACGCCGACGGTTGCAAGATCTGTTACTTCTAAATCACTGAATCCACAGGGATTAATGCGGGAAAACGGCTCCAGGTCAACATCTGTATTGAGAGCCATGCCGTGATAACTGGCACCACGCCTAACCCGCAAGCCGACACTGGCAATTTTTTTTTCCTGCACGTAAACGCCGGGTGCATCGCTCCTGCTGCAGGCCTCAATAGCAAAATCTGCGCAGAGATCGACGACAGTCTGCTCCAGCGCGGTAACGAGATCGCGAACGCCGAGTCGGCTACGCTTCAGATCGATCAGCGGATAGATCATCAGCTGACCCGGACCGTGATAGGTTACCTGCCCGCCACGATCAATCTGTATAACCGGTATATCACCGGGCGCCAGCAAATGATCGCGACTGGCATTTAGCCCAAGTGTGAAAACCGGCGGGTGCTCGGTGAACCAGATTTCGTCCGGCGTTGATGGCGTGCGCGTATCCGTAAATTGCTGCATTGCACGCCAGAGTGGTTCGTATTCCTGCAGCCCCAGTGAACGAACGACGATCACTTCCGTTTCTGCATTGCTGCTGGCGGGAAGTGTCATAGCGCAACCAGTACTGCTTCGTGATCGCTTAAATCATTGTAGATTTTGTCCAGCTGTTCCTGACTTTGCGCCTGGATAGTAATCGTAATTGACAGGAAATTGCCATTGCGGCTGGTCGAAATACTTATAGCATCATCCGGAAGTTTCCCGGCGTGTTGTTCAACCAGCAGCACCGCCGAATGACGAAAACTTTCCTCATCGCGCCCCATTATTTTTATGGGGAAACTGCAGGGAAATGTTAATAGTGATTCGCTTTCACTCATTTACTCGAACCAGAGTTTGACTCCATCCCGTGTACGCTGCCAGAGCGAGCCTTCAGGGTTTTCGTCAAGTGCGCGTAGTGATGTATTGACGAGATTTTTGCCATGCAGGTTTACCTGCAGTTCGGCAAGTGGTTGCCCGTTTGCGACCGGTGCCTCGAGAATGGCAGGGATATTCAGGACGGATTCGACATCGTCGTAACTGCCACGGGGAATGGTGATGTACAGATCATCCGGCAGACCCATTTCTGTAAATTCATTGGCGGCTTTCCAGATTCGTGCTTGTGTGATGGTTTCTCCGGCACGATAAAGGAGTCGCGTTTCGAAAAAGCGAAAGCCATAATTTATGAGTGCCTGACTGCCGTCAATGCGTACTTTTGCACTTGCCGTTCCCAATACGACGGATACGATACGCATGTTGTCCCGCTTTGCAGAGGATATCAGGCAGTAGCCGGCATCATCAGTAAACCCGGTTTTCATCCCGTCCACACTATCGTCGCGCCATAGCAACGCGTTCCGGTTCGGTTGCTCGATGTCGTTGTACTTGAATTTTCGAACCGAATACCACTCATAGTAATCAGGGAACTCGTTAATGATGGCGCGTGCAAGTATCGCGAGATCACGTGCCGTCGAATAGTGTTCATCGTCCGGCAGGCCGGTCGCGTTTTTGAAATTGCTCGCGGTCATACCAAGCTGCCCGGCGTACTGATTCATCAATTCGGCGAATACTGCCTCACTACCGCCAATGTGTTCAGCGAGTGCGACACTGGCATCATTGCCGGACTGCACAATCATTCCCAGTATCAGGTCCTCGACAACCACGGTGGTGCCGACCTCAATGAACATTCTTGAGCCGGGCGTTCGCCAGGCTTTTTCGCTAACGGTCACGCTATCCGCAAGGCCGATCTGATTATCCTTCAGTGAGCGAAAAACCGCATAAGCAGTCATCAGTTTTGTCAGGCTCGCCGGCGCAAGACGCAGATCGGCCTCCAGCGAACCGAGCTCGGCGCCGGTATCGGCGTCAATTAACAGAAAACTTTTCGCGCCGATAATTGGCGGCTGTGGTACCGGCATGTTCTGCGCCATGGCGGTTATTGCCACGAACTGCAGACAAATGGTCAGGAAAATCAAGGAAGTGCGTGTTTTCAATAGCATGTGCTCAGGTTGGGGTTGCGTCAAAGGCGCGTATTGTAGCGTCTGTGGCGGAAAAAGGGTGATGTGCTAATCGGCGCCGCAGCCGGTAGTTCGCGACGCCGATATTATTGTTATCGACGGGAGTCTGGCCTTTCCATAGTATTGGGCGTCCATTTCCGGCTTTGAGATCACATAACAAATGACATTCAAACTGACCTATTCGACGATGTTCAATCCACCTGCAGAATTGCACGAGAGATTTGAATCAGCAATGAATGACCTACGTGAAAATCTCGGCAAGTCATATGGCCACTACATCAATGGCGAAGATGTCTCTGTGAATGCGCTAAGTGACGGCTACAGCCCGATCAATACAGATTGGCTGCTCACTAGATTTCCGCTTGCCGGTGCACAGGACGTCGATGCGGCAGTCGCTGCTGCGCGGGCCGCATTTCCTGGTTGGAGAGCGACACCGCCAGCGGAGAGAAATCGAATGCTGCGCCGTGTGGCTGAACTGATTGAGGAACGTGTCTACGAAATTGGTGCGGCCGTAGCGCTCGAAGTCGGCAAAAACCGCATGGAGGCCCTGGGAGAAGTGCAGGAAACCGCTGATTTCTTTTATTGCTATTGCGATGACTTCGAAAAGCAAAATGGTTTCGATCATGTGCTGCCGGATGACCCATTGGCGGATTACAAAAGTCATAACCGATCAGTAATGAAGCCATACGGCCCATGGGCAGTCATTGCACCTTTTAACTTTCCGTTCGCACTGGCTGGCGGCCCGGCTGCCGCCGCGCTGGTGACTGGCAATACTGTGGTCGTCAAAGGGGCCCCCGACACACCCTGGTCAGTGCGTTTACTCGCGGACTGTATTCGTGATGCCGGTATTCCCGCAGGCGTTTTTAATTATCTCGCTGATCCTGACGATTCGGCAGGTCCATTGCTTACCGATCACCCCGACGTGGCGGGCGTAACATTCACGGGGTCTTACGGCGTCGGCAGGCAAATCAGCCAGAAACTGACCAGTGGTCCATATTCGCGACCCTGTATTGCTGAAATGGGCGGCAAGAACGCCTGCATCGTCACGGCGAACGGCGATCTCGAACGTGCGGCGCTGGGTATTCTGCGTTCGGCTTTCGGTTTGAGTGGCGAAAAATGCTCCGCGTTGTCAAGGGTTTATGTCGAGGAGTCGGTCGCAGATGCGTTGCTCGACCTGCTGAAACCGCAAATCGACGCGATCAAAGTTGGTGATCCAACCCGGGTTGAGAATTATCTCGGCACCGTCATCAATGCCGGGGCCTACGAAAATTATCAAGTGTATATAAAGGAACTGCGAGATTCCGGCGCGACGATAGTTGCCGGCGGAGCAGTCCTTACTGACGGCGAATTCGCGAAAGGTTACTTCTGCACACCGACACTGGCTGAAGCATCGCTCGAGCATCGATTGTGGCAACACGAAATGTTTGTGCCGATTGTTATGCTTGCCAGGGTGCCGGACAAGGAGACGGGCATGCGACTGACCAACGATACGAATCTCGGATTGACGGCCGGTTTTTATGGAAACGAAGCAGAAACCGAATGGTTTTTTGATAACGTTGAAGCGGGTGTCACCTACGCCAATCGACCGCAAGGCGCGACGACTGGCGCATGGCCTGGTTTCCAGCCCTTTGGCGGTTGGAAAGGCTCCAGCAGTACCGGCAAAGGTATTGCATCGTTTTATTACCTGGCCCAGTACCTGCGCGAACAATCACAAACTTCGGTGGAATAAATTTCAATGGACCTGTCAGAGCTGGCCGATCTTGGCTGGGACTCCTTTTTCCAACAGCAACTGACGGATGAACAATCAGCGGCGGTTGTGCCGGTGCGCGTAATGAACGTGCATAAATCCGGACTGCAGATTGCAGGCATTGATGTTGATACCCAGGTCGAGCCCATTACGGACGATGAAGATGGCCGGGCAACGGTGGGTGACTGGTTGTTGTTAAACGTCGAAACGAATCGCATCGTTCGCCGACTTGATCGCAAGAGCCTCTTCAAACGACGGGCTCCAGGAACTGACAGGCGCGAACAACTGATTGCGGCGAATGTCGATACTTTGTTTATTGTTTCATCCTGCAACCAGGACTTTAACGAAGCTCGCCTCGAACGCTATCTCGCCATCGCTCGTGAGGCGGAGGTGATGGCGCTCATCGTTCTGACGAAATCTGACCTGGCCGACGAGCCGCAGGAATTCGTGCGTCGAGCAGCAAAACTTGCGCCGGGAGTTCACGTGGAGGCGGTCAATGCCCTGGATACGGAGGCTTTGCGCTGCCTGGAAGCCTGGCTTGGTCATGGCCAAACCGTTGCGTTGCTTGGCTCGTCCGGTGTTGGCAAATCGACGATCTCGAATACGCTTCTCGGCGGCAGCGACATTACGACGCAGTCTATCCGCGATGATGATGCAAAGGGCAGGCATACCACGACATCGCGAACAATGCATCATTTGCCGGGCGGTGCGTGGTTGCTGGATACGCCGGGTATGCGCGAGTTGCAACTGACCGATGTCAGGACGGGTCTCGATGACGTTTTTGCTGAAATCACTGCACTGGCGGCAGCGTGCAAGTTTGTGGACTGTACCCATGAGGCGGAGCCCGGTTGTGCGGTTCGGCAGGCGATTGACGATGACACAATCGATGAAGATCGATTGAATCGCTGGAGAAAACTGGTTAAGGAAGAGGCGTACAACAAAGAAAGTATTGCCGATCGCCGTGCTCGTGGTCGGGCGCTTGGGAAGTTTTACAAGAGTGTCATTGAAGACAAGAAGTCGCGAAAAAATTGATCAAAATCGCCCGTCGCCCCGATAGATACACTTGCTCAGCTTTCGGATGGGACTCTTTTTCGGCACGCGCTCCTACAATTCTAATTAGCAACTATAGGAGCCCGTCCTGACGGGCGATATCCGCGTAGTCTGCTATTCAGTAACCAGGTGTGTTTCCGTGATCCCAAGCCGCTGCAGTTTCGCGACAATGGAATCGTATTCGAGTACATCGGAGATCGGACCAATTCTTATCCGATACAAACGCGGTGAGCTGTTGTTGTCCTGGTGCACGAATGCCGGACCCAGTCCGCTACTGCGCACCAGCGCTATTCTTCTGCGGGCGTTCTCTGCTTCGCCAAATGCGCCGACCTGAACAAATATATTTTCCTGTGAACGCTCTTCTCGCGCTTTGACCTGGACAGGTGGCGACGATACCCGGGGCGCCTGGTCGTAACTGATCGCAGTCACTTCAACCAGGCTCGTACCACTCTGAATCATGTCGAGTTTCAATGCAGCGGAGTAGGACAGGTCGATCAAACGGTTGTCCACGAAGGGCCCGCGATCGTTCACACGCACAACGATACTCTTGTTGTTGCTCAGGTTGCGCACACGTACGTACGTTGGCAACGGCAGCGACTTGTGTGCGGCCGTCATTGCATACATATCGTAGTCTTCCTGATTCGAGGTCTTGCGGCCGTGAAATTTCTTGCCGTACCAGGAGGCCACACCACGTTCCTGGTAGTCATAACTGGAATCCAGAACTTTGTAGGTTTCGCCAAAAACCTGGTAGTAGGGACCATTCCCGTAGCGACTTCTTGGTTCCTGGCGCGGTATTGCATCATCCGGCAAACCGGTAGAGACAGATCCGCCGGCAGGCGCGCTATCACGGGTTGACGTCGAGACGCAGGCGTACAAGGAGAGCAGGAAAATCAGGGATACGACAAGCTTGAATCGTTCACCCAGTTTACGATTCGCCACTGTTTACCTCGAGCGCGATTTCCTGGCCAAGCTGATGCACTGCAAGCGCGTACATCACGCTGATGTTGTAACGAGTAATGACAAAGAAATTGTGGAAGCCGACCCAATATTCTGTTCCATCTTCGCCTTCCAGGGTCAGCAGCTGGCTCTTTTGATCACCCGGCAGATCAGTCACAAACAGGACACCCTGGTGACTTAGCGAGGTTACTGTTTCTTTGGGTTTGGTCGTATTTTTCGGTGTCTCACCACGCCACTGCTCGCCAAGACTCGCCCGAGAGACCACCTGGGCATCTGCAACCCAGCCGTGGCGGACGAAATAGTTGGCGACGCTGCCTATGACATCCGTCCAGTTGGACCAGATGTCACGCTTGCCATCGTCGGTTGAATCAACTGCATACTCACGATAGCTCGATGGCATGAACTGTGGCCGCCCCATTGCCCCTGCATAGGATCCGGTTGCATCGGCTGCATCCATATTTTCCTCGCGGACGAGCAGCAGGAAGTGTTTGAGTTCGCTGCGAAAAAACTTGGCCCGGGGCGGATAGTCGAAAGCAAGCGTGGACAGTGCATCAACTACCCGGTAATTGCCGGTGATGCGTCCAAAATAGGTTTCAACACCGATGATGCCGACCAGAATTTCGATAGATACGCCGGTCTCGTCACTGATGCGTTGCAAATCTGCTGCATGCTCACGCCAGAAGTTGGCGCCAGCGGTGATGCGCTCGTCAGTCAGGAAAATGTCGCGGTATTCGTGCCATTCGAGGGATTTTTCGGCCGGTTTGCTAATCGCCTTGATGATCGATTCCTGCGACTCTGCGTTTTGCAGTACCGCCTCGAGTGTTGCCCGATCGTAATCGTGCTCGCTTACCATTGAGTCGATAAAGAGACTGACATCAGATCGACTTGTGTCCAGGGCGCTTGCAGCGTGGCAAGTAAACAGCAGTACCAGGAGCGGCAATAAGGAACCTCTATAAGTGCCCCTTTTTCGCGATTGCGGCGTCAGCGCCGTGCTCAAATCCTCATGTATCGTATATACACTGCGGTTCTCCGCGCGGTCCTTCCCCCACTCACAAATGTGACGGCTTATAGAGGTTCCTGGAAGTCTGGATTGCATTACAATTTTCATTGGTGAGACAAATGTTTCCGGTGATTGTGTATGGACATGAGAATACCGAATCCTGCCATCAGGGTCACCATTGATGTGCCGCCGAAGCTTACCAGCGGCAAAGGCACGCCAACGACGGGCACCAGTCCGGTTACCATCGCGGTATTGACGAAGACGTAAACGAAAAATGTCAGGCTGATACTCCCGGCCAGCAACCTGGAAAAAGTATCGCGGGCCTGGATCGCGATATACAGGCCGCGACCTACAATAAACAGGTACAGACCGAGCAGGCTCAAAACACCAAGTAAGCCAAGCTCCTCACCCATAACCGCGAAAATAAAATCTGTGTCGCGCTCCGGGAGGAATTCAAGTTGCGCCTGGCTGCCATTCGTCCAGCCCTTGCCAAAGAGACCGCCGGAACCAATCGCGATTTTTGACTGAATGATGTTGTAGCCGGCGCCAAGCGGATCGGAATCCGGGTTGAGTAGCGTCAGCACGCGTTGTTTCTGGTAGTCCTGCATGAAATTCCAC
The DNA here is from genome assembly GCA_003645495.1 of Gammaproteobacteria bacterium. Classification (GTDB taxonomy): domain Bacteria; phylum Pseudomonadota; class Gammaproteobacteria; order Steroidobacterales; family Woeseiaceae; genus SZUA-117. Next base: position 512 of record QNFK01000052.1, on the reverse strand, counting down.
AACACCCAGGCGCCTGGAATCGCGCTCAGGCCCAGCAGGACCATCACCCGGATTGGCAGTCCGGCAAGGATGATGACCAGTACGCCCGATGCAGCAATGAGCAAAGACGTACCGAGGTCCGGCTGTTTCGCGATGAGTACTGTTGGCACAGCGATAAGCACTGCCAGGACCACAAGGTCTGCAAACCTCGGTGGCAGTTGTCGATTGTGCAAATACCAGGCTGCCATCATCGGCACGGCGAGTTTCATAATCTCGGATGGCTGAAACCTGATGCCGACATCGAGCCAGCGTTGCGCTCCCTGGCTGACTTCTCCTTTTGCCAGCACCAAGATGAGCAGTATCAGGCCGAACAGGTAACCCCATGGCGTCCAGCGGCGCATCAGGTCGGGCGGCAATTGCGCAACAATGACCATGGCTGTCAGTGCAACCGCCAGGCGAATACATTGCTGCAACCACAGATCGAAATTCTGGCTAACCGCAGAATAGAGCACGATAAGGCCAAGACCGCTGGT
>QNFK01000051.1 GCA_003645495.1 Gammaproteobacteria bacterium | reverse complement strand
TCCCAGAGGCCGGTTTGTGCTTCGCGGAATGTGGGAACGCCGCTCTCGGCTGAGACGCCGGAGCCGGTGAGGACGCAAATGTGCCGGGATGTCCGGAGTGCATTGATTAATGCTTCCGGGATGGTCATTTGCCGATGTCTTGGGCACTAGTGATAGTGGTGACGTAAGTCATCCTAATTCGCGGCTAAAGCCGCTCCTACGGTTAGTCGCGGTTGCAAAGATCTGTAGGAGCGACTTTAGTCGCGAATGGTCGACAACTGCGAATCGCACAAATACGCTGCTGCAATTCATTCCGACGCGACAAATTCCTCTAGTCAGCAAGCAACCAACTGCCGCAAAACGTAATGCAGAATACCGCCGTTTTCGAAGTAATCCCGTTCCTTGGGTGTATCAATACGCACCTGCGCCTGGAAAGTGATTGCTTCGCCCTCCGGCGGCGTCGCTGTCACGGTTACCGATTTGGCATCAGCATCAGTATGACCTTCGATATCAAACACTTCTTTGCCGGTTAGCCCCAGCGTGTCGGCTCCTTCTCCATCCATAAACTGCAACGGCAGCACACCCATGCCGATCAGATTGGAGCGGTGAATACGTTCATAGCTTTTCGCAATAACGGCTTTAACGCCAAGCAACAGGGTGCCCTTGGCAGCCCAGTCCCTGGATGAACCGGTGCCATACTCGGAACCGGCAATGACCACCAGCGGCGTGCCCTCATCCTTGTATTTCAGGGACGCATCGAAAATCGACATTTGCTCGTCATCTGGCTGATGCCGGGTCCAGCCGCCCTCTGTCCCGGGCGCGAGCTGGTTTTTCAGGCGAATATTGGCGAAAGTGCCACGCATCATGACTTCATGATTACCACGCCTGGAGCCATACGAATTGAAATTACCTGGCTCGACGCCGTGATCGCGCAGGTAGTCTCCTGCAGGGCTGTCGGCGGCAATATTTCCTGCCGGCGAGATATGATCGGTCGTTACTGAGTCACCGAGTAAGGCAAGGACGCGTGCACCGCTAATGTTAGAGACCGGGTCAGGTTGCAACGTCATGCCTTCGAAGTAGGGCGGATTCTTGACGTAAGTTGAGTCGCTGCCCCATGTGTATATCTCACCAGCAGGGACATCCAGGCTGTTCCAGTTAGCGTCACCATCGAAGACACCTTCATAACTGTGTTTGAACATGCCCGAATCGACGTTCTGTGCGACGGCATCCTGAATTTCTTTCTGGCTCGGCCAGATATCACGCAGATAAACGGGATTACCATCCTGATCGTCACCGAGCGAATCATTCATGACATTGATTGCCAGCGAACCGGCGAGTGCGTAGGCCACAACCAGCGGCGGCGACGCGAGGAAATTCATCTGCACCAGGGGGTGAATACGGCCTTCGAAGTTGCGGTTGCCGGATAACACGCTGCAACCAACGATGTCTCCATCCTGCACAGCTTTGGCGATTTCCGGCAGCAGCGGACCGGAATTACCGATGCAGGTCGTGCAACCGTAACCCACGGTGTAAAAGCCCATTGCATCCAGGTCATCGATGAGGTTGGCCTTCTTAAGGTAGTCGGTGACAACCTTGGAGCCCGGCGCCAGGCTGGTCTTGACCCATGGCCGGGTCATCAGGCCCTTGGCCCGTGCATTCCTGGCCACCAGCCCGGCCGCAATCATGACCGCTGGATTAGAGGTGTTAGTGCAACTGGTAATCGCAGCAATCAGGACGGCGCCATCGGCAATTTCGACGTCCTGACCGTTAACTGATGCATTCGCGGTGCCACCTGTTTCGCGCTTGGCGACCGCTTTGGCAAGATGGTCAGCAAAGGTGGTGTCAGCGACATTCAGTGCAATGCGATCTTGCGGTCGTTTCGGACCCGCGATACTGGGCTCGACAGTGCCCATGTCCAGTTCAAGCATGTCGGAGTACTTCGCGTCCGCCGCACCGGCATGCCGCCACATCCCCTGTTCTTTGGCGTAGGCTTCGATCATTTTGATGTGCCCGGCATCGCGCCCGGAGAGCTCCAGGTAACGCAGTGTTTCACCGTCAATCGGAAAGATCGCACAGGTACTGCCAAATTCGGGTGCCATGTTGCTTAGCGTGGCACGATCGGCGAGCGGCAGATGATCCAGGCCATCACCACAGAATTCAACGAACTTGCCGACAACGCCTTTGTTGCGCATCATTTCGGTAGCTGTCAGCACGAGGTCTGTGGCGGTAGTGCCTTCTTTCAGGCGTCCGGTCAGTTTGAAGCCTACAACATTCGGAATCAGCATCGTGATGGCCTGCCCGAGCATCGCAGCTTCCGCCTCAATGCCGCCAACACCCCAGCCAAGTACGCCGAGACCATTGATCATCGTTGTATGTGAGTCTGTGCCGACCACGGTGTCCGGATAAGCGCGACGCTGTCCATTTTTCTCTGCATCGAAAACGACCCGCGCCAGGTACTCGAGATTCACCTGGTGGACGATGCCGGTATTTGGCGGCACGACGCGGAAATTCTCAAATGCTCCCTGACCCCAGCGCAGGAACGAGTATCGTTCTTTGTTGCGCTTAAATTCGATCTTGTTATTCAGATCCAGGGCGTCAGCGCTGCCATAACGGTCAACCTGAACCGAGTGATCAATAACCAGCTCAGCAGGAGACAACGGGTTAATGCTATCCGCGCTGCCACCCAACTTAACTACTGCGTCCCGCATGGCTGCAAGATCGACAACGGCAGGAACGCCGGTAAAGTCCTGGAGTATTACCCTTCCAGGTGTAAAAGAAATTTCAGTTTCCGGCTTGGCGCCCGGATCCCAGTTGGCCAGCGCAAGGATGTCCTCACGCGTGACATCGCGACCATCTTCATGGCGCAGCAGGTTTTCCAGCAGGATTTTCAGTGAATAGGGCAGGCGATCTACATGGCCATCCTTTACCGCATCAAGCCTGAAAATCTCGTATTCATTACCGCCGACCTCAAGCATTGAACGAGCGCCGAAGCTGTCCGTCATATTTTTTCTCCGGAAATTGATGTTGCTGACAACGGGGTTGGCCCGTTGCGGGGCGGCATTATAGCGCCTTCGAGGGACCTCTAAAAGCCGTCAGTTTTTTGTGAGTGCAAGGAAGCGCCGCGCGGAGAACCGCAGTGTATAAAAGATACATGAGGATTCGAGCACGGCGCTGACGCCGCAATCGCACAAAAGGGGCGGTTTTTGGAGGTTCCGTTCAGCCGGTTTTTCGCAGGGTATCGTCAGTACAAACAGTACGGTCGATGACGGCGCCACCGAGGCACTGGTCGCCAGCATAGAAAACGACGAATTGACCGGGCGCGACTGCAGTCTGCAGAGCCGAAAAAGTCACCAAAAGTCTGTCATGCTCATCCCTTACCAGGGTGCATTGCTGGTCATCCTGGCGGTAGCGAATCTTCGCATTACAGCTAAACTCCTGGCCATCGCGCAATTCCACTGGTATTTCGCCAATCCAGCTGCACTCGGTCGCTTCCAGAGCACTGCTGTAGCGCAGGGGATGATCTCCCTGAACGACTATCAGTACATTGTCCTGCAGATCCTTAGCCACCACGTACCATGGCTCGTCTCCTGCATCACGGCGCCCGCCAATGCCAAGGCCTTGCCGTTGCCCGAGGGTGTAATACATCAGGCCACGATGCTCTCCTATGATCCTGCCGTCGTCGGTCTTGATTGGGCCGGGATTTGCCGGCAAATAGGTAGACAGGAACTCGCGGAAGGGCCGTTCGCCGATAAAACAGATGCCGGTGCTGTCTTTCTTGTCAAAAACCGGCAGGGCATGTTCTCTGGCGAAATCGCGAACCTCGGATTTTTGCAATTCGCCGAGAGGAAAGACTGTCTCACTCAAAGCAGCGGCGCTAACAGCATGCAGGAAATAACTTTGGTCTTTCGACAGGTCCAGCGCTTTCAGGAGCTGCACATGGTCATTAACCACGCGGGTCCTTGCGTAATGACCCGTGGCCAGCAAATCACCGCCTAATCGTTTTGCATGCTCGCGAAATGCGCCAAATTTTATTTCCCGGTTGCAAAGCACATCGGGGTTAGGCGTTCTTCCTCGTTTATATTCATCGAGAAAATACGAAAACACCCGGTCACGATATTCCCGGGCAAAATTGATGTGGTGCAGCGGGATGCCGAGTTGCTCGCATATCTGTCGTGCGTCCTGCAAATCGGCTGCGGCCGTACAGTAGCCGTCATCGTCTTCCCAGTTGGTCATATGCAGGGCGTGCACATCGGCGCCAAGCTGTTGCAGCAGGATGGCAGCTACAGCGGAATCGACGCCGCCGGACAAGCCGAGAATGACTCTTTTTCCCTGCAGGTTTTCGTTATCGGCACTCATGAGCGGTGATTTTATCACCGAAGGCACTGCTGCTTCCCAGGAGTTTTAGATGAGGCGGGCGTTCGCGAGCACCAATCCGACATTTTGCTGAATTGGCATGATTTCGGTAAGAAAGGTATCCGACTGGCGGTCGCCTGTCAGATAGTCTTCAACACAGCGTGACACAACCGGAGTTCGCAGGTCTTTTTGCCGATGGCGAAGATCCGCAATCGAGAACCAGTGTACGGCGTAAACTCCATCGTCGAGTTGGCGAGTCGTGTCTTGAGACAGCAACTCAGCCGTGTAAACAATACGCAGGAACTGCTGTCGCGTTTGCGGATGGATCCAGAGGTAAACACCGAGTAATTCGGCAACTTCAATCTGGCAGCCCGCCTCTTCCAATGCCTCGCGAACGACGGCCTGTTCGGGCGCTTCTCCGCTTTCAATGTGACCGCCAGGCTGGTTCAGTACCACAACACCAGATGAGCGTTCTTCGACAATCAGGAATTTGCCGTCCTGCTCAACGACGGCTGACACTGTGAGATCAGTTGGTAACAAGGCCGGGAATTAGTTCTTGGCCCGGGCTAGATGCCGAGTTGACGGAATTCGATTTCGACTTCGCTGGCCTGCCAGATCTCGTCAAACATCTTTCCATAGAGTTTGGCGACGGCGGGTTCATAGGTATCTGCAATACCTTCCCAGCGTTCGTGCTGCAGGCGGTAAACAAGTGCGGTTTCATCAGCTATGCAAAATGACTCTGCGTGCGTGCGCAGGTCTTCCCGTACGTGACGAAACTCAATGTATGTGTTTAATCTTCGACCAAGATGCACAAACCGGTTGCCGTTCTTGATTGCTCGTGAGGGATCGGCAATGAGCACGCGAATCCGCGCGTAGGATTGCCTGAGTACCATGCGTTTTATGATTTCAAGAAAATCGGGATCGTCATATATTCCGGGATCCAGATCATGCGTAAATATGGATACCCTTTTCTTGCCCTCGTCAGCAACGTCAATTACAGCCTGAAGCATCTCTTCTTTCGTTGAAATGACCCAGCGCCGACCTTTTTCCCGAGCTTGTTCCATATGTTTCCGATTCAAAAATCCAGGTTCGCAAGCACATACGGTTTGCCTGCTTTTCTACGGGCCGGACAACTTCACCAGGCCCAATATTTATAAAACCTATCGCCCGGGTTTACGCGCGTAAAAACACAAAATCACGCGATTCTAAACATCCCCCGGCTACGGTACTCCGCAGCTACCGCAAGTCTCGCAATACTACCGGTCGGCAGCGGCTCAACGGTGCCAACTGCGTCACGTTTTTCAGAGAACAAAAGCATATATGGGCGATTCCAATCGCTTCGACGCGTGACATGGTTCCAGGAATTATTTACTCACCAATGAATTCCGTCGTTCGTCCACTCCGGATATGGTCGTTGTCTATCTGAAAGTTGCTGTTATTGAGAGTGATTCCCACCTTCATTCCATATCGTGATCGAACACGCCTTTTGTTGCCAGCCATTCAATTAACTCGGTGGAGTCATTATGCTGGCCGCTCGTCAACATGCAGACCTTGCGGGTGGAACAAAGTTCACGGACCAGGTCGAGGTCCTGTTGACCCAACTCTTTGACGAAGCCGTTTGCGAATAACAAACGTATCCCGGCGAGATCACTATAGGCAATTCGTGCCATACCATGAACTGTCAGATTTGATTTGCCGGCGAAACGGCTAACGATTGCCGCTACTTCTTTTTCTGTCGGACTATCCGGTGTCAGCCAGGCTTTGGTGTTCGTAACGACCGATCCGAGAACAGTTACCAATTGTTCATCACTGAAATCCCTGTCCAGCAATTCCTGAGACCGTAAGCGTTGTATAGAGCTGGCGGAGATGCGGCCGGGCTCTGCCTCCGCCAATTGCAAGTCTGCTTCGGCGTAAAAAATACTCTCACTTGATTCAGGAACAGGCTTACCAGTACCGTCGCCATAGAGTCGGTCAGCGCCGCTTTCCAGTTCTGCTTTGCTCGGCGCACGCATCCCGATTGAATAGGTCACACACAATTCCCCGGCAACACCCCAATGCGGAACCCCTGGCGGCAAGTACAGAACGTCACCTGATTCTGCAAGGAAAGTTGCTGTCGGCGTGAACGGCTGGAGTAACGAAAGTTGCTGCGCGCTGGTATCGACGATCGCCGCAGCAGGATCGGTCAACGTCCATTTCCGACTGCCCATTCCCTGGCATAGAAAAACATCGTAATTGTCCAGATGCGGACCCACGCTGCCACCGGGTGCCGCACAACTCACCATCAAGTCGTCAATGCGCCAGTCAGGAATGAAACTGACTGCTGCGAAAAATTGACGAAAATCAGGCAAATGTTTTTCGACGTCCTGCACGATGAGCGTCCAGTTTCTTGCAGGTAATGACGCAAGTTCTTCTTCGGTGAACGGGCCATCCTGGACGCGGTAGGTCGTGCGGTCAGCGGCGGTCTCTGTGAAGATCAGTCGGCTTTCTACATCCGGGAGGGTAGCGAGCCAGCCAAGTTCATCCGCAGACAAAGAGGGTTCGAGAACTTCGATGGCACCCTGCATGAACAAAGGCTGTTTTTGCCAATGCTCTGAAAGAAACTGTTGCTCCGACAATGACTGGGGCAGTCGCAAGGTGCTTGTTACCTGTCAGGTCAGGTCTTTGGCAAGCGTCTCAGCGAGGCCGGTATAGGTTGCAGGCGTCAATTCAAGCAAGCGACTTTTCTCGCTATCAGGAATTTCGAGCCCGGCAATAAATTCATGCAACAATTCTCTGGTCACTGCCTGGCCGCGGGTGAGTTCCTTTAACTTTTCATACGGCTCGGGAATTGCGTAGCGCCGCATTACGGTTTGCACAGCCTCTCCCAGCACTTCCCAGCTCTTATCAATATCACGGCCTATCACTTTCGGGTTCGCCTGCAATTTATTCAGGCCTTTGAGCGCTGACTTGATCGCAATCACGATATACGCGATTGAAACACCAAAGTTTCTCTGCACAGTTGAATCAGTCAGGTCACGTTGCCATCTCGATATCGGCAATTTCATTGCGAAATGATCAAGCATGGCATTTGCCAGGCCAAGGTTGCCCTCTGCATTTTCAAAATCGATCGGATTGACCTTGTGCGGCATAGTCGATGAACCAACCTCATCCTTCGCAGCACGCTGGCGAAAATACCCGATAGAAATATAGGCCCACATGTCGCGACACATATCGAGCAAGATAGTGTTGTAGCGAATCAACGCATGCGAATATTCTGCAGTCCAGTCATGCGGTTCAATTTGCGTTGTGTATGCGTTCGCGTCGAGGCCGAGTGAAGCAACAAATCCTGCACTTATAGCCGGCCAGTCGGCGTCAGGATACGCCACTACGTGGGCATTAAAGTTGCCTACCGCACCGTTGAATTTGCCACGAATTTCAACTTTTGCGAACTGCTCACGGGCCCGGGATAACCTGGCAACAACATTAGCGACCTCCTTGCCCACAGTGGTCGGGCTGGCAGTTTGCCCATGTGTTCGCGACAACATCGCCAGACCGGCGTATTCATTGCTCATCGAACGCAGCTTCAAGGTGAGCTCACGCATCTGCGGTTGCAGTACATCGTCGCGCGCCACGCGCAACATCAATCCGTAGGCGAGGTTGTTGATATCCTCGGAGGTGCAACCGAAATGTATAAAATCACCAAGGATTTTCGCATCGGCACCATCCCCGAGGCGTTCACGAATAAAATATTCGACAGCCTTTACATCGTGATTGGTCGTCGCTTCGATTTTCTTAACCCGCTCGGCATCGTCAGCGGAAAACTTGTCAACAATGGTATTGAGCAGGTCCTTCATGACCGGTGAGAGCGCGGCCAGTTCCGCAACTGCAGGTTCATCAGCCAGCCATTGCAGCCAGCGAATTTCCACCAGAACGCGATAGCGAATGAGTCCGTATTCACTCAGGATGTCCCTGAGTCCGCCGACTTTGTCCGCATAGCGACCGTCGGTCGGTGATAATGCTCTCAGATTTTTCCGTTCCATCCGGTGCTCGATACTTGAACTAAGCGCGCAAAGCGCGAATCATACACCAATGGTAATCAATTCAGCAGACGGCGAAGCGACTGAATTTCGCTGGGAGAACACAAGGACATGAGCAAGAAATCATTCCGCACTGTGCGCGACAGCATGGGCGAATTACAGGTTCCTGAAGACGCATTGTGGGGTGCCCAGACGCAACGTGCAGTAGACAATTTCCCAATTAGTGGTTTGCCAATGCCACGCCGGTTTATTGCAGCACTGGGACTCGTCAAATGGGCGGCCGCGGGCGCAAATGCCGAGCTTGGCCTGATAACTTCAGACAAAGCCGTGGCGATCCAAAAGGCTTCTTTAGCCGTAGCGAACGGCGAATATGACGAACATTTCCCAATTGATGTTTTCCAGACCGGTTCCGGCACGAGCTCAAACATGAATGCCAACGAGGTCATTTCG
>QNFK01000050.1 GCA_003645495.1 Gammaproteobacteria bacterium | reverse complement strand
CGACGATTGCTGCGTCCGACATGCCGGAACGCGGCTACGGCGTATGTTCGGTATTTCAGTTCGCGCTAAGCGCCGTCGGCCTCTATGTATTGCCGCTGGTGCTGGCAGATATCGGTGTTATTGGCATGTATCTGATTCTTGCCGCGGCGGCGGTGCTTGCCATGCCATTGTTCAAGTCTGTACTTACACGCGGGCCAGCGGTAGAGAGTTCAGATCCTGTGATCGAAATCCATATGCTGTTAAGACCTGCTGCAATCCTGGCAATGCTGGGCATCGGTTTGTATGAAGCCGCAAACACCATGCATTTCACCTACGCGGAACGCATTGGTGTCAGCTTCGGACTGGCCGATCATCGAGTCGGAGAGATACTGGGTATTGCGACGGTCGTAGGCATGCCAGCAGCATTCGGTGTGGTCTGGCTTGGCAATCGATGCTGTGATTTGTTGCCGATAATGGCGGCGTTGCTTTTGTCAATCGCAGCACTGGTTCTGCTCATATTTTCTACCGGACAGGGTAGCTACACGCTCGCAATGTGCGCACTAGGTATTGCCTGGGCATTTGGTTTGCCGTATTTCCAGTCGGTGGAAGCGCGGCTTGACCCCGGTGGCAGCGTTGTTGTCGCGGGCGGATTCTTTACTTCAGGTGGCGGCGCGCTTGGGCCCGCAGTGGCGGCAATGCTTGTGGGTGGGCAGGGTTATGCTGGTGTTCTACTCGCCGCGATCATTGTTTACGTAGTTGTCGCAGCGCTGATGACTGTTTGCTTGCGGCTGGTAACTCGACATTAACCAACGGGTTGGCAAGCCGGACAACTCTCGCGCTTTTTGATACGAACTTTTTGCCAATCACCCGTCATGGCATCGTACAGGTTTAATGCCGGTGACCCGGTCGGTATGCCGGACAGAACTTTCAGTGCTTCCACCGCCATCATCGTACCAATGACACCCGGCACGGCCGCGAGCACGCCGTTGCCGCTGCAATTATCCAGTGACTCATCCGCATCCTGATAGAGGCAGCGATAACACGCTGACTGTTCATAGTCGGGACCGAACACGGCGAGCTGCCCTTCGAAACGAATTGCTGCGCCGGAAACGAGTACGCGTTTTTCGTTTACACAGGCATCGTTCACCTGAAAACGGGTCGCGAAATTGTCACATCCATCGAGCACGACATCTGCACGGGCGACGGCCTCTGCGAGTGCGTCATCACTCAATCGATCCGGAATTTCGGTCAGGCGAACATCCGGATTCATCTCCGCCAGCCTGGATGCTGCGCGTGCTACTTTTAGCTTGCCAACATCTGCCGGGCCATAAAGTGTTTGCCGACCGAGGTTGGTCTCATCCACGGTATCGAAATCACAAAGCAGTATCTGACCGACGCCGCTACTGGCCAGGTAGCTGGCCGCCGCACAGCCGATTCCGCCAAGGCCGATAAGCAGCGCCGTCGCAGATTCGATCCGCGCCTGTCCAGCCGTGCCGATTTGCGGCAATGCGTGATGCCGCGCTGCGCGCTCGATTTTTTGCCCGGTCTCCGACAAGAGTGCTTCAGTCCTCGTTGCGAACTTCGTTGATTAAGACAGGCTCGAGCGGTACATCCTGGTGACCGCCGCTGTTGCCAGTAGCCACTGCAGCTATGGCATCAACGACGTCCATGCCATCTGTCACGCGACCAAAAACCGCATAACCGAAGTCGCGACCACCATGATCGAGAAACGTATTGTCGTTCAGGTTAATAAAAAACTGCGAAGTTGCACTGTCGACTACTCCGGTCCGTGCCATTGCGAGCGTGCCGCGAACATTTTTCTCACCGTTGTCGGCTTCATTCTTGATCGGTGCGCGTGTCTCTTTTTCCGACATGTCAGCATTCATGCCGCCACACTGGATCATGAAATTTGGCATTACACGATGAAAAATTGTTTCTGTGAAATGGCCGTCCGCCACGTATTGACGAAAGTTTTCACAGGAGAGTGGTGCGGCTTCTTCAAAAAGCTCGACTACGATGTCGCCATGGGTGGTTGTTATGGTTATCACGGGTTGTCTCGGCAGTGGGTTGGAGAAGGGGATTATAGGCAAAGATGGGAAACAACGTATTGTTGGAGCCCGTCCTGACGGCGAGTTCGCTAGTTTCGGTTATGGCACTAAAGATCAATCCGCACCGATCATTAATGTTGTTTTTGTATGATGTAGGCGGATTGCCCGTCAGGACGGGCTCCAACAGCTATCTTATCGAACAGCGGTGGTAACCCGTGGAATTCCCGCCAGATCATTCGTCACACCGATCTCCTTCCAGCCTGCCTCCTGCAGAATCTCCGCTACAGCCGCATGCTGCTCATCCCCATGCTCGATCAACAGCGAGCCGCCGGGTTTGATCACTGACGTCGCATCCACCGCAATCCTGCGAATCGCGTCCAGCCCATCCGCACCCGAGGCCAGCGCCGTCAGTGGCTCATGCTGCAGACGTTCGAGGTCCGGATCTTCGCTGGGGACATACGGTGGATTGGTGGCAATAATGTCAAACATCTGGCCGGCTACCGGTTCAAGCCAGTCGCCCAGCAGGAATTCGATATTTGGCAGGCTATGCTGCCTGGCATTTTCTTTAGCGATCGCTAACGCTGCTGCGCTGAAATCTGTAGCGGTGACGTCGCAGATTGGACGCTCCTTTGCAATGGCGAGGGCAATTGCGCCGCTGCCGGTGCCCAGGTCGAGCACCTTCATAGCTTCCCTTTTTGGTATCCGCACCAGTACCTGGTCCACAAGAATTTCGGTTTCGGGTCGCGGTACCAGGGTGTCGCGCGTGACCATTAAAGTCATTGACCAGAATTCCTTCTCTCCGGTGATGTAGGCGAGCGGTGCTCCCTTGGTTCGGCTTTCGATGGTCGTCGAAAATCGTTTAACTGCTGCAGAATCCAACTCATCCTCAGGGTGCGCAAACAAGTAGCTTCGCGGCACGTCCAGAGCCCGTGCCAGCAGTAGCTCGGCATCCAGCCGCGGGCTTTCGCTCACCGGCGTCAGGCGTTCGACGGCATCTGCCAGCGCTACCTCAATTTTCACAAATTCATTCAAAGGTGACGATCCTTCGCGTACTATGGCGGCCAATTTCACCTGCAACAGTACCCATCATGCAAGTTTTCTCAAATGTTTTAGATATGGTCGGGCGCACCCCGATGCTCGAAGTCACGCATATCGATACCGGCCCTTGCCGGCTTTTCCTCAAACTCGAACTCATGAACCCAGGTGGTTCCATCAAGGATCGCATCGGCATCTCAATGATCGGGGAAGCGGAAAAACGCGGCGACATCAAGCCGGGCGATACGCTGGTTGAAGCCACTGCCGGCAACACCGGTCTCGGGCTGGCACTCGTTGCAGCGCAAAAAGGTTATCACCTGATTCTTGTTTTGCCGGACAAGATGAGCCAGGAAAAAATCTTCAATCTGCGTGCAATGGGCACTGAGGTCGTCTTGACGCGTTCTGACGTGGCCAGAGGACACCCGGAGTACTACCAGGACCTGGGCAGAAAAATTGCTGATGAAAAGAAAGCCTACTTCATCAATCAGTTTGGCAATCCGGATAATCCGCTTGCGCACGAACAAACGACGGCGCCCGAAATTCTCGAGCAAATGGAAGGCGACGTAGATGCGGTCGTTCTTGGTGTAGGCTCAAGCGGCACAGTTAGCGGGTTCAGCAAATACCTCAAAGCAAATTCGCCACAGACAGAAATTATCATTGCTGATCCGGTTGGCTCGATCGTTGCTGACTATGTCAACACTGGCAAGTTTGGTGAGAGTGCCAGCTGGCTCGTTGAGGGCATAGGTGAGGACTTTATTCCCGAGATCGCTGATTTTTCGGCCGCTACGAAGGGCTATAGCATCAGCGATGCGGAATCATTCGAAACGGCTCGCGAACTGCTGCGCAAAGAAGGCATTCTTGCGGGCTCGTCAACCGGCACGTTGCTTGCCGCTGCACTCAGATTCTGCCGCGAACAGACAGAGCCAAAACGAGTTGTCACGCTTGCCTGTGACACCGGCAACAAATACCTGTCAAAGCTTTACAACGATTTCTGGCTGGAAGACCAGGGATTCATTACGCGTGAACAGCATGGTGACTTGCGTGACCTGGTCGGCCGGCCGCACGGAGAACGCGCTACGATTACGGTTGGGCCAACTGACATACTGACTACGGCCCACAATCGACTGCGCAACGCCGGATTTTCACAGTTACCGGTAATGGACGAGGGCAAGCTGGTTGGCGTCGTGACAGAAGATGCAATCATTCAATTCGTTTTCGGCAAGCCGGAGCTGATGAATGCACCGGTGAAAGACGCAATGCAAACTGCGTTCATACAGCTGGAGAAGGACACGAGCATCAATAACCTGGTTGCCATGTTAAGCGTACAGCCGTACGCGGCGGTAATGGACGGCGATGAATTTATAGGACTGATTACACGCTCCGACGTATTGAATCATTTGCGCAAGCAGTTGTAGGTCTTGCTATTGGCGTCAATTTGGCGCGGGGCTTTGGTGCAATGATTGAGAATCGCCCGTCAGGACGGACTCCTACAATATTAATTAGCAACTGTAGGAGCCCGTGCCGAAGAAGAATGCAATTCAACGCTGAGATAGTGCTTCTATCGGGGCGACGGGCGATTTTCGCTTAGGTTTCTTACTCGCTCAGCGCCGCCAGCTGATCTGCCTGGTATTCACTGATAAGCGGATCCACAACCTGGTTCAAATCGCCTTCAAGAATCTCCGCCAGCTTATAAAGCGTCAGATTAATACGATGATCCGTAACTCGTCCCTGCGGATAGTTATACGTACGGATACGTTCCGAACGATCACCGGAGCCGACCAGTAACTTTCGTCGTTGCGCCTGCTCGGTTTCGCGTTGCGATATTTCTGCGTCCATCAATTTTGCCTGCAACAAAGACATGGCTCGTGCCCGGTTCTTGTGTTGCGAGCGTTCATCCTGGCACTCGACGACGATGCCACTTGGTATATGTGTCAGCCTGATCGCTGAGTCGGTTTTGTTTACGTGTTGACCACCGGCGCCAGACGCGCGAAAAGTATCGACGCGCAAATCGGCTGTATTGATTTCTATCTCTTCAACTTCGTCCGGTTCGGGCAGCACTGCGACCGTACAGGCGGAGGTGTGGATTCGTCCCTGTGACTCGGTAGTCGGCACGCGCTGGACCCGATGTGCGCCAGACTCGAATTTCAGGCTGCCGTAAATATTGTTACCCGTGATGCGGCTGACGATTTCCTTGTAACCGCCGTGATCGCCTTCGCGCGAGCTGATGATTTCCAATGGCCAGCGTCTGCTCTCTGCATATTTCGAATACATGCGGAACAGGTCGCCCACAAATATTGCGGCTTCGTCGCCACCGGTACCGGCACGAATTTCCAGGAATATGTTGCTGTTATCGTGCGGGTCGGGAGGAATAAGCGCTTTTTGCAATTCGAGTTGCAACGCTGCCTGGTTGTCACTCAAAGTTGCCAGTTCTTCACGTCCCATCTGTTTAATTTCATCATCGCTGTCACTGGCCATTTCCTCAGCGGCAGCAATATCTCCAGACATCGATTCGTACTTCGTGAACAGGCCGACGATCGGCTCAAGCCTGGCGTACTCTTTTGATAAATCACGAAACTGATTCTGATCACCGATCACATCGGGATCGGCGAGCAACCCGGAAATCTCTTCGAACCGGTCACGTGTTGTTTCAAGTTTATAACGGATGGAATCTTTCACGACTCAATTCTTCTTGTTAAGACCAAAGAGCTCACTGACTGCATCAATGAATTCCTGATCGGATTGTTCGCCAGCTTCTCGCAACCGTACGCTTGGCTGGTGCAGGATTTTTTTCAATAGCGATGACGTGACGAACTCCAGCACCTCATCACTGTCGGCACCCTTGGCCAAACGGCGACGCGCCTGTTCGAGTACCTGTTCGCGTATTGCATCGCCATGATCGCGCAGCGCGATGATGACCGGTGCAACCTCCTTGCTGCGCTGAATACTCAGGTAGCGGCGTGTTTCGTCCTCGAGAATACGCATGGCGTCGACTGCCGCTTCTTCACGATTGTTTTGCCCGGCAACAATGACCTTGTCGAGATCGTCGATGCTGTAAAGATAAACGTCGGGCAGATCTCCGATTCCGGGTTCAAGGTCTCTTGGCACTGCAATATCCACGGCAAAAACAGGTTTACGTTTTCTTGCCTGAATCGCCTTTTCCATTTGTTCGAGCCTGACTACCGGCTCGGTGCTCGCGGTGGAACTGATCAGAATATCGGCATCCGGCAATGTTCCTTCCAGCTCTGACAACGGCAGCGCGAAGCCATCGAATTGCGTGGCGAGATTTTGTGCTCGTCCTATGTTGCGGTTGGCGATGAACAGGCGGCCAATGCCTTTGCTGTACAAATGCTTCGCGACCAGTTCAATGGTCACGCCGGCGCCAATCAATAAGGCCGTGTGCTGTGAGAAGCCGGAAAAAAACTGGTTCGCAAGATTGACCGCAGCGTAGGCAACCGACACCGGGCTGCTGCCGATTTCCGTATCAGTCCGGACCTTTTTCGCTACTGAGAATGTGTGGTGAAACAGGCGGTTTAGCTGGGTGCCAACAGTGCCGCATTGCTCCGCCTGGCGAAACGCGTCTTTGAGCTGCCCCAGGATCTGCGGCTCACCGAGGACCATCGAGTCGAGGCCGCAGGCAACCTTGAACAGGTGGCCAATTGCATCCTCCTCGTTCAGGGTGAAGAGGGATGAGTCGACTTCCTCACCCAGTTTCTGGTCCTGCAAGAGCCAGGCGCGCATTTCCCGCACGCCCTCATCGGTGGTTTCAACATAGAACTCGGTGCGATTACAGGTAGACAGGACAACGGCTTCAGCGACATTATCCAGCTGCAACAGGCTCGCCAACGCGCGATCGATGTCATCGCCCGCGAACACCACCTGTTCGCGAATTTCGACAGGTGCCGTGGTATGGTTCAGCCCGAGAATGTGGAGCGGCATCTTCTTTCTTGAAATCCAGAGGTTAAATCAACGCGTATGATAAGCGAACTGATGACGTAGTTCCTTGTCTGTGTTCACCACGATTGTAAAAATGCCGGACCACGGAATGATCAATATTAGACCATTGGAGCGTTGTATCAGACGATTTCAGCGGCTGGGGGCCCTTGCCGCCGCCACATTATTGCTGGCTCTTTCCCCCTATGCTGTCGCTGACGAGAAATCGGAAGAGGTCTCGGCACATATCCTGCAGGCTGAAATGGCGCTGCAGGAGCACGATTACCAGACAGCATCCATAGAATACCGCAAGGCGGCGGAACTCAGTGACGATTCGGACGTCGCACAACAGGCGACGCGGGTGGCCTATAGCTATGCCTTCAACAAGGACGCCCTGCGGTCTGCAAAGCGTTGGGTGAAGCTGGACAACGATAGCGATGAGGCAATGTTGTATCTCGCACAGCTCAATTTGCGGGTTGGTGAGATTCGCGAATCCCGGCGCACCTTTGAGAAGCTGCTGGAGCGCGGCGATGAGCCGATTGACGAACGCCTTCTGGCGTTAATACCGTTTCTGTCCCAGGAAGACCCGGATAAGTCCTACGAACTGATGCGCCAGCTGGCCAAGCCCTATCGCAAGTCCGCCCCGGCGAACTACGCAGTAGCGGTTATGGCGCTGCAGGCTGGTGAGACTGATATCGCGAAAGAAAGAGCCCAGTTGGCTATCGGGTTTGACTCGGAGTGGGTGAAACCACACCTCTTATATGCGCGTGCGTTGTTGCTTTCCGGTGATGAAGAAGGCGCCATCGACTATACCGCGAGGCTGGTGGGCGATGATCCGGATCCTGATCCTGAGGCCCGTCTCGAACTTGCCATCATGTTGTTGTCGGCTGGCCGTGACGATGATGCGCTGAGCCAGGTCAACCAGATACTGCTGGAACAGCCTGCCCGAACTGACGCCCTGCGGCTGATGGCCATTATCAACTTCCGCCTGGAGCATCTGGATGCAGCGCGAGCTGATTTCGAGGACTTGCTCTCCAGTGGCCACTACACGATGGACGCACTTTATTATCTTGGGCGGATCGCGGATCGTCGCGCGGAGTACGAAGAAGCGGTGCACTTCTATTCCCAGGTGACGCGTGGCAGCAATGCGGTCATGTCACAGCGCAGAGCCGCCGGAATCATTGCGGAACAGGGTGATCCGGACAAGGCGCTCGAGCATCTGGGTGCATTTGCCGAGCTCAATCCAACTTATGCGGTCGACATGCTGCAGGCCAAGGCACAGTTGCTTGCATCGCAGAAGCGCTATCCTGAGGCGCTGGAGTATTACGACCAGGTGGTGAGCTATCGTCCTGACAGCGAAGGCGCGTACCTCGGCAAAGCGGAATTGCTGTTGCGCATGGGGCGACTTGATGACGCCATTGCGCAATACGAATTGTCCGTGAAGCGCTGGCCCGACAGCTCAATGACCCTGAATGCCTACGGTTATACGCTGGCGGATCGCACGGACCGCTACAAAGAAGCGGCGCGACTGATCAAAAAGGCGCTCAAACTCGAACCTGACAGCGCAGCGATTATCGATAGCTGGGGCTGGGTGCTTTACCGGCAGGGTGAGTACGAGGAAGCGCTCGTGTTCCTGAACAAGGCCTATGAAAAGCTATCCGACCCCGAGGTTGCCGGACACATTGTCGAAGTCCTGTGGGCACTTGATCGGCATGAGGAAGCCCAGGCAACGCTTGCGGATGCTGAATTGATATTCCCGGACAGCGATGTTCTGAAAAATGTCCGTGAGCGCTACCTGCCAGGGGCACCCT
>QNFK01000049.1 GCA_003645495.1 Gammaproteobacteria bacterium | reverse complement strand
TATTGAGCAAGGTCGTACAATGTGACCTCGCGGTTCAGTTTTGTCAGGTCATGATCGTTGGGAACGAGCACTGTTCTGTCCCAGTGATAGCCTGGCAAGCGCAGCAGATCGCCGAATAACTCGTCGCCGCCGCTGGCGATCGCAAAATCAACCTGGTCCCGGGTGATCAGGTCGGCGATTTGCTCGGACGTCCCCTGGTGTAGATTGAGACTTACATTTGGATATAACGTCCGTAGTTCACGAATGATATTGGGCAGCACATAGCGGGCCTGTGTATTGGTTGCCGCGACGGTTAGTGTTCCTTCTTCTTCCTGGTAAAAATCGGCTGCCAGGCAGCGAATCTCATCGACTTCAGACATGATCATTCGGGCACGCTTAAGAACCTGTTCGCCCGCCCGGGTTACATGGTGAAGACTTTTGCCTTTGCGTGTAAACAACTGCAGCCCCAGCTCTTCTTCCAGGAGCTTGAGTTGTTTGCTGACACCTGGTTGTGACGTGTACAGGCGATCAGCGGCCGCAGTGATATTGAGGCCATTATCTACAATTGCTAACAAATATTTTAATTGTTGTAGTTTCATGCGGGCAGTGACGTCAGATGTTGCCGGCTCCTATCCGTAGACCGTCGAATGACATGAACGTTTCAGGAATTTGTTGTTTTTTGGTGTTTTATTGTCGATTAATGATATCGGGCCCGGATTGCTTAGAAAAAGCCCTGCATATAACGTTCGGAAATAACACAAGTAACTATATTTTCCGCGAGGCAGCTCAATTGATCCGCCAGATTCTCCGCTATACTGAACATTAAACTGGTATCTGTATGATGCAGAATACGAGCAAAAGGTTGCACAAATAATAAATCCGCATAAGGCCCGTTCAGCGGGTCGAAAACCAGAAATTCGGGGGAAAACAACATGATTTACGACAGCATTCTGGACACGATCGGTAACACACCTGTAGTTCGCCTCAACAAAATGGCCCCGGCTGGAATTGAAATGTACGTCAAGGTTGAGTCATTCAATCCGATGGCTTCGGTAAAAGATCGACTGGCCTTTGCGATCGTGACTGCTGCAGAGCAGCGCGGCGAAATAAAGCCTGGACAAACGATCGTCGAGGCGACCTCCGGCAACACCGGCATCGCGCTGGCAATGGTGTGTGCAGCCAAGGGTTACAATTTCGTTGCAACCATGGCGGATTCCTTTTCTGTCGAGCGCCGACAAATCATGCGTGGCCTGGGTGCCAAAGTAATCCTGACGCCGGCTGCCGAACGCGGCACCGGGATGGTTCGCAAGGCAGAAGAACTGGCTGAAAAACACGGCTGGATTCTCGCGCGACAGTTTGAAAACCCGGCAAATCCGGAGTATCACCGGCACACGACCGGTCCGGAGATTCTCATGGATTTTGCGGGCAGACGGCTCGACTACTGGGTCACAGGATACGGTACGGGCGGCACCATGACGGGTGCCGGCGAGGTGATCAAGGCTGCACGACCGGGGGTCCGTATTGTTGCAACAGAACCGGCAGGTGCCGCGTTGCTTGCAGGCGATGAATGGGCACCGCACAAGATCCAGGGCTGGACGCCGGACTTCATACCCGAGGTATTGAACCGCGATGTGTTCGATGACCTTATTCCGGTCACTGATGATGACGCTATTGAGATAGCCAGGAGAATAGCTGCCGAAGAAGGCATATTTGTCGGCATTTCATCAGGGGCAACGCTGGCTGCCGCATTTGACGTTGCCGGCAAAGCCGAGAAAGGATCGGTAATTCTCGCCATGCTCCCGGACACCGGAGAGCGCTATCTGAGCACACCGTTGTTCGCGGGTATCAATGAGGGTTCGGATGACGACTGGCTGGATTCACTGGATTCCTAGCCCGGGCTACCTGTAGCAGGCTGGTTCAGCTGGTTCGACAAAAACCCGGCTGAGACCTCTGTCACAGCCATGCACAGGTCTACGTGGCATTGTTGTTCGATCGGAAAAGGATGCTGACCGAACAAGGGGCGGTGCGCGCGAATGGCTGCGGAAGTACACAATCTCGTCATACGAAAAAACATCGGCTCTGCCAAGGGGTTGTTGCAGTCCCTGGTGCCCCGGGCCCAGTGTTTCTGTTTTTATGACCTTGACAGAAATTGTGTCTGGAGCAGCGATGGCGTAGACGACTACGAAATCGATAATTTTGTCACCGAGTTGCCGGAAAACGTTGTTTCCGGACAGGATGCGGATTCGCAACATTTGCGACGCACGCTGACGTCCGGACGAACATTGCTCGTGCTCCCGGTTTATGGCGCTGAAAAAGAAGGACTGGGACTTCTGGTCACGATCTTCTCGAAAAACGCTGGAAAATCATCGTGGTTTAATCCCAGCCTCCTGCATAAAATTCTCGTGCCTGCCGTTCAGGTGATAGGCGACTCATTGCAGCTTAATCATGAACGCGACCTTGCGGATGAGCGAGCGGACACGGCAAAAAAGGAACTGCAACTCATCTACCAGGTGGATGAGAAGATACGTGCGACTTCGCGGAGTCATGCGGGACTCGCACACCTGATCGGGCAAAGCGGTCGCTTTCTGGGCATCGCTTACACTGTGCTCTTGTTGCCCTCCAAGAGAATCAGAATCAGTGCAACGCATTCGAGCTGGAAAAACGTCAATCGAAAAGCGCTGGACAAGTACCTGATCAACGAACTGTTTCAGAAGCTTGAAGGCCAGCGCTTGCCGGTGATTTTCGAAATTCCGGCGGTGAAGGATTCCGACCGGCCATCCGAGCAAGGGTACCAGGCGATGCTTTGTCCGCTGCTGGACCAGGTCGGCAATGTTGAAGGAGTGCTGGCCCTGATGGGTCGGGTTAACAACCAGCCATTCGAAGAGTCTCATGTGCGCCTGATGTCGCATATCGTTGGCAAGGTCGAATACGTCGTTGAGCAGTCTTTTGACTCGATGACCGGTTTGATGAACCGCGGCGGTTTCGAGGCGCAGCTGCACGAATCAATGAAAGCGTTGTCCGAAACGGATGACGTGCACCAGCTCATCTATTTTGATATCGACAATTTGCAACTGGTTAACGACACCTTTGGTCGTAATGCCGGTGATGAAGTCATTAAGCGCTTCGCGCAAATAATCGAACGTCAGCTACCGAAGAATGCAGTAGCCACCCGGCTGGCGGACGACGATTTCGTCATTCTGCAAACCCAAAGCAGCGTAGATGATGCGTTGGAGCTGACAGCGAAAATTCGTAATCATCGTCATGAATTGCGCTACCTGCAGGGAGACAAGTCACTGCAGGTAACGTTCAGCATCGGTATTTCAGTATTCGACGCCAACACTACCGAAGGCGATGCGTTGACCGCAGCAAGAATAGCTTGCGACACCGCCAAGGATCATGGTCGGGATCGGGTTGAGGTTTATGACCAGCAGAATCAGAGCATCATCCAGCGCTACGACGACATGTCCCTGGTGGCGCAGATTCAAAAGACCCTGGACTCCGACGGCTTCGAAATACTGGCACAGCCGATCGTCGCTTTGTCCAAAGAGAACAAGGCCGATCATTTTGAAATATTGCTGCGCATGAAGGACAAGAATGGCAATCAAGTTGCATCCAGCGCATTTTTCTCGGCGGCCGAGCGCTACCAGTTGATGCCACAAATCGATCGTTGGGTGGTTTCGAACACTTTGTCCCGACTGGCGGAACATATCGACTACCTGAAAGAAGGTGGTGCGACGTTCGCTATAAATTTGTCCGGGCAATCACTCGGCGACGATGACATCCTGAATTTTATCGAAGAGGAAATCGACGCCAGCGGTGTACCGTCGCAATCACTGTGTTTTGAAGTTACAGAGTCGGCTGCAGTATCAAGTACGCACAAAGCGCAAATATTCATCGATACGCTAAGAAAGCGAGGCTGCAAATTCTCTCTTGATGACTTTGGGGCGGGATTGAGTTCATTCGCCTACCTCAAAAGTTTCAAAGTGGACACCTTGAAAATTGACGGTGGCTTCATTCGTGACATTACTGACAACCAGATCTCAGAGTCCATGGTTGCGGCTATTACGCAGGTTGCGAAAGTCATGGAACTGGAGACCGTGGCAGAATACGTAGAGACCAAGAAAGCGAAAGCATTGGTTACCAAGCTTGGTGTGGACTACGCACAGGGTCATGTGGTCGGGAAACCCACGTCTTTTGACGGGATTCTTGCCAATATCTCCGACAAATCGCGCTCATCGTCGGCCTGAGCGGCAAGTGGAACTGACCCAAGGCAATAGCTGAGGGTGTAGTGCGTCCCGGGCAGCGATTCTGCCATCCGTGATCGTGGCTATTCCGGTCTCGCTCGCTACAGTAAACTTGCGGCAATGACCGGACCATCCAACGATAATCTATTGAACGAGATCGGCCGTTTGCCAGATATACTGCGGCAATCGGTCGTGCTCTGGGTCGAACGGCTGAAAGAAAAGGAGCCGGATGCCACAAACCCTCTCGAGAATCTGAACGGCGACCTGCGGACACTAATTCGACTGGTTGCGAGTAGTGAGTTTGCGGGCAAAATACTGCTTCGTGAGTGGACCTGGTTTAAAGCTGCCCTCGACCAGGGTGTGCTGGCCGAACCCCCGGATCAAAACCTGATCAGCAAATTTGCACAGGCGGCCGACTCCGCCGGAATTGACACCCAGCGTACGAAAAAGCGCCTGCGACGATTTCGCAACCAGCAACTGCTGCATATATTGTGGAGAACTACCGGGGATGACAGCGATTTGCAGGAATCGCTGGCCTCCTTGTCGAGCCTGGCTGACGCACTGATTGAGGCCAGCGTGCAATATGCCGAAACATCACTGATGCCGCGATTCGGCGTGCCATTTAACGCGAGTGGTGAGCGCATACCGCTGATCGTGCTCGCGATGGGCAAACTCGGTGGCCATGAACTCAATTTTTCCTCCGACATCGACCTGATTTTTCTCTACCCGGAGGAGGGAGAAACTGATGGTGACAGAACCTTAAGCGCGCACGAGTATTTCACCCGCGTCTCACGCCAGATCGTTTCCTTGCTTGATGAAACAACAGAGGATGGTTTCGTCTATCGGGTGGATACACGGTTGCGCCCGTTCGGTGAAAGCGGGCCACCGGTAGTCAGCTTTGCTGCACTTGAGCTTTATCTGCTGCAGCATGGCCGCGGCTGGGAGCGATACGCGTATGTCAAAGCGCGGGTCATCAGCCCGGGAGCGTCGGTCGCCACGATAGATGAGTTGCGCAAGAATATGATTGAACCGTTCGTCTATCGACGCTACCTGGATTACGGTGTATTCGAGTCACTGCGGGATATGAAGGCGCTTATCGCAGCGGAAGTTCGCAAGCACGAACTTGCGGCGAACATCAAACTGGGTCCCGGTGGTATCAGGGAAATCGAATTCATTGCGCAATCCCTGCAACTGGTCCGGGGTGGTAGTGACCAGCAGCTGCGTTGTTCTGAACTGCAAGTGGTCCTGCCACGGCTTGGAGATGGCCGCGGCCTTGTTACGATTGCCGTATCGACGTTGCTTGCTGCCTACGAATTTTTTCGCAGAATGGAAAACGCGATTCAGGCCATTCGCGACCAGCAAACGCACGATTTGCCTGATGATCCGCAGGATCGTGCGCGACTTCTTCTCGTGATGCACTACGCGGACTGGGACACCTTAATGGCTGACCTGGATGGGCATCGGCTTCGCGTGAGCGAGCTTTTTGCGGAAGTCGCATTTCGTGCCGATAGCAGCCCGGAACGATCGCAATTTGCAGAGTCGCTCACTGCGCTATGGAACTCTGTGGCGACGGCAGAAGAGTGGCAACGACTTTTACAACAGAATGATTATGCCGATGCCGGGAAACTGGCGGCATCAATTGTCGAATTCGCCAATGCACCGGTGCAGCGACAGATTGGTGCGACCGCACGCAGGCGCCTGCGGCATTTCATACCGGTGTTCCTGATGCTGCTGCAGGAACGGAAAAGCCCGCATATTGTTTGCGATCGCGTTCTGGGCGTCGCAGTCCAGATTCTCCGGCGCAGTGCCTATGTGGCGCTCCTGAATGAAAACCCGGCGGTGTTGGAGCGTCTTGTAAGCCTGTGCGAAAACAGCGCCTACCTGGCTGAAGAAATAGCGCGTTTCCCGCTGCTGCTGGATGAAATGCTCGATCCGCGGTTGTATTCCGCAAGCATTACTGCGGCCAGTATGCGTGAAGATCTCCGGGAGCGGCTTGAACGGCACGGCAGCGCTGACAGTGAGCAGCAAATTGAAATTCTCAGCCAGTTTCAGCGAGCGACGCTTTTTCGGATTGCCGTGGCCGATTTCAGCGGCAATCTGCCGATCATGAAAGTAAGTGACCGACTGACCGAACTGGCCGAGATCGTCCTGCACCATGCGCTTGATGTCGCCTGGGCAGACCTCACCAGGAAACATGGACAGCCGTGCTTTACAGGGGAGCATGGAAATCGCACAGCAGGTATCGGCGTTGTCGCCTATGGCAAACTGGGTGGCATGGAGTTGTCATATCGTTCCGATCTGGACCTCGTTTTTCTGCACAACTCAAGCGGCACCGGGCAGCAAACCAACGGTGACAAACCGCTGGAAAACAGTATGTTCTTCGGTCGACTGGTCAGGCGCCTGGTGCATTTCCTGACGACGCAAACCAGTTCAGGTGCGCTTTATGAAGTCGATACGCGACTCCGACCCAGCGGTCGCTCGGGCTTGCTGGTTGTCAGTATTGAAGGTTTCGAACGTTACCAGGAAGACAATGCGTGGACCTGGGAACACCAGGCCCTGCTGCGCAGCCGGGCAGTTGCCGGTGACGCAGTAGTCGCCAGGGAGTTCGAGCGTATTCGTGTAGAAACACTTCGCCACAGCGTGCGTCGCGATCAGTTGCTTGCAGATGTGCTTTCAATGCGCGACAAAATGCGCAAGCAACTCGACAAAAGTAGCGCAACACTTTTTGATCTTAAGCAGGGGCAGGGTGGCCTGGGCGATATCGAATTCCTGGTTCAGTACCTGGTACTGAAAAATGCCGACCAGCACCCGGCCATCATCCATTACCCCGACAACATCCGCCAATTGGGTGCCTTGGGTGCCGTTGGTTGTCTTGAGGTTGATGACGTTGCGCGGTTACAGGAAGCCTACAAAGCTTATCGGCTTTGTGTGCATCGACTGGTACTCGATGATGCGCCACCTTTAGTTTCAGCTGACCAGTTTGCTGATGAACGCCGGTTTGTTCGAGCTATCTGGCAGCGTGAAATGTGTGCATCACCAGCCCGGATAATTCACAAACGCGCTTTCAGACACCAGAGGAGTAAATGAATAAACCCGACGAGCAAACCTTTGTTATAGATCGTTGGGTGGTTCGTCTGTCCCATTTCGGAATCTGGTTCTTTGGAGCGCTCGCGGTCCTTTCGATTGGATTAGCTATTTCCGGGATCGTTGTGACCCCGGAAAAAAAGGTGCGTTAATAGTGTATTTACTTAGCGCTTTCGGCTCGTAGGCAACCGCTCAGCCTCTGAGTACCTTAAGGGTAAAGTTCGGCCACAAGTGAACATTTATGCTTTCGGTGATGTTTCACATGCATGTGAAATCATTGTCTCCGAGTGGCTTGCAAGCATCAGCCCAGCCATAAGCACGCCAATACTCGACCAGGTTTAATTCAGTGACGAGTTTTTTGAATTCCGGCAATTGTCTAACTTCAGACATGACGGGATACCAGAGCGTGAACAGACGAACTGTGCTGGTGCGAACCTCCTGGCCTTTGACTTTCAGTGCGAATTGCGGATCCCCGAAATACGCCGCCACCATTGCAATGTCGTGAAGTTTTCTAGGCCATTGCAGATTCTCATCCAGGTAAACGTCCTGCAGCATGGACAAGACGCGCTCGGGCGAATCAAACTCAGCCAGCACCGGTGCATAAAGCGAGATAGTAGCGATATTCGTTTTCGACATCGCCTGAATAGCCGCCTTGAGCGCTTCCGGGTCGCGTTCATTGAACGCTATATCCAGGTTATTCTCGATATGGTTAGGCGCACTCTGCCAGTTGGAGATCTCTTTTGCTTCGGCAATCTGCCCTTGAGCCAGGCTCGCGTGCCAGGACAAACCGACGGGGCGTCCGCCCAGTGGCTCCAGGGCAACGGCAATACCATATTGCCTTTGCGCATAAGCCGTACGGCCGTTGCGTATCAGCACGTTGCCATAGCTGGCCACGATTGGACGGTCCGCGAGCAACTCTATTGCCCGCGTATAACCTTGCTCCGCGCCGATCCAGTCGAGCCGGGCACTACGAACCATTGCCAGCCTGTATTGAGCGACAGCCGATTGAGGATTGAGCTGCACCCCGTGAAGTACGAGCGAGTAGGCCCGATCCCTAATTTCCGATGCCTGATCCAGGCTGACACTCCAATTCGTGGAAAGCGTGCTGGCTCCCAACGACGACCATGCCGCCGCGTAGTTGGGGTCAAGCTCGATGGCTCGTTCGAACAGGCGTATCCTCTCCTGTCTAGTCAGGTTTCGGTTTCGGCCTTGGAGATAAGCCTCATAGGCCTCTACATTTCGCGTGCCTGCACCTCGAAAATCGTTAATTGCACCGACCCCAAGTCTCACTCCCAGGGCCCCGGCCACCGACGTTGCGATCTCCTCCTGCATCTCGAATATATTCGCCAGCTCGCGATTATAGGATTTCGACCAGATTGTGAATCCATCCGCCACATTAGTGAGCTGAACGGTGATTCGAACACTGTTACCCTCTTTGCGGACGCTTCCCTCGAGAATCGAATCGACATTCAGGACCTCACCGATCGTCTTGCTGTCTTCGTGTGCGGACGCGATCGAGGACGTTCGACCGGCAACACGGAGACCGTCCAGCCCTTGCAGCTCGAGGC
>QNFK01000048.1 GCA_003645495.1 Gammaproteobacteria bacterium | reverse complement strand
GCTCGGTACTATCACGACGCACAAAAGTTTCCTCTCCGCTGGCATTCTCCAGAAAAGTCCCGTTCGTACTTTGATCTATCAAAATAAATTTGCCGCGACGCTTTTCCACGCGCGCGTGAATACGTGATATCAGGTTGCCCTTGACGACCAGTTCGTTGTCATCAGCCCGGCCCATATTGGCGCCCTTTTTCTTATCATCGATTACGACCGTAACGTCACGAAAAATCAACGTTAACTTGCTGGGGCCTTTCGCTTTGCTCTCCCAGTCAATCGTCGGCAACATGCTGGTCGCTTCTTCGGGCTGCCAAAGTAATTCAAAAAGAGCTACCTCGTCGATCCTGCCACGAACTGTTGCAACGTCGATCTGGCGTGTTTGCGCCCGCCATTCCAGACCCATTTGCTCCACTGTCGTGCCCGATATGATTATCTGTTTGGCTTTGGCCTGCGAAGTCATGCGATTTGCGGTATGCACGGCGGCACCAAAAATATCATTTTGTTCCTGCACCACCGGACCAAAATGACAGCCAATGCGAATAGACACTGGTATCCCGTCATCGTCGAGATCGCCACTCAGTCCTTTTTGCATCAGGCTGGCTGCACCCATCGCTTCATCGACGGTCGGAAAGGTTGCCATAACCTCGTCACCGATGGTCTTAATGACCGTGCCGTTGAACTGGTAGGTGGAATCTTTCATGACGTCGAGACAGCGTGCGACGGTCTCGCTGGCCTTGGTATCGCCGAATTTGTCGTATAGCTGGGTGCTGCCGACAACGTCGGCAAACAGAATCGCGACTTCCAGGTCCTTTGCCATTCCGATGTTACCCAATCAATTCCAGAAACAAATTCTAATGAGCCGCCAGGCGACTAAGCAGCGGCAATTATAAACGCATATGCAGGAGTAATACTCACATTATGTCTAACCGTCAAAGATAAGCCGCTTTGTGAGTTTTCGCAGCAAGCTCCTAAATTTTCGACATTTTCTTATCTATTTCTCGGCCACAATATACGCTATCCACGCAAGATCCGCTTCACCCTTTTCCTCGGGCGTAAATTCACCATTACCATCGCCGTCCTCGTCCTCACCCTCCCAGTAGAGGGTGGATTTCTTAAAGCCTGCCTCGGCGAGAATTTCGCGAATCTCCGGCGCAGACCACAGGCGCCACTCATAGGTGAATGCTTTCTTGATTTTGGAGCCGTCTTTGAATTTGAAGTGAATATGGCAGCGGATGTAATTGGTCACCGGGTGGAATTCTGCCTGGTGCCATATGTAGGAAAACCGCTTGTGCTTGGTTTTCTCCCTGGTCTCTTCCTGGGCTTCCGGCCCGCCGAAAAGATCAACGAAAAACACGCCATCATCTTTCAGCGCGGCATACGCCTTTTTGAAATACTCGCGGAGCTGGTCACGTGTATCAAAAATGAAGTAGCTGAAATTAAATGCGGCCAGCAAATCAGCGGCAGGTGTTTCTGCGCTCATGACATCGGCTTCGAGCAGCTGAACCCGCGCCTGTTCCGCAGCTGACAACCGCCCAACCCGGTTCTTACGCCCCCACTCCAGTACTGAAGAATCGATGTCGACGCCGAATGATTGAAATTCGTTGCCCTGCTTTACCCATTCGCATGACGCACTCGCCGTGCCACAAAAGTCTTCCCGAAATACATACGCCTTGCGTCCCCGTATTTGCTGGAAAGTTGCCTGGAGGAATTCCACCTCATGCTCCACGTTCTGCACAGACTTCTCATACAGATCGTGAATGTCGGCTTTGTCTGCCATTGTCGGGCGGCGTGAAACTGCTGTTTTGGCACTCATGGTGATTGGGTTTCTCCAGGAAGATCAAAAATCAGGGCGCATTGTAACGGCACCGCGGCAAACATTCAGTGAAAAAAACCGACGTCATTGCGAGCCCGGAGGGCGTGGCAATCTCTATATTTTGTAGCGCAGCCTCCGTTATGCTGCGAAGTAACCTGTTTGAGATTGCTGCGTCGCTTCGCTCCTCGCAATGACATCTGATTTTTTGGCCCACGACTTATGTTGGAAAAAACAGGCGTTACTGCGAGCCCGGAGGGCATGGCAATCGCTCCAGCGCCTGTTCCAGCACCTCTACCCCTGCCCCAGCCAAGTGCGCGTGCTCACTCAAATAACGCCGCCACGCACGAGCACCAGGTTGCCCTGCAAATAGCCCCAACAGGTGGCGCGTGATGTGCTTTAACTCGGCGCCACCTGCAAGCTCCCGCTCAATGTAGGGCAACATTTTTCGTATAGCACCCTCGCGTGTCAACGATCTTGTCTCACCGCCGCCACCAAACTCCCGCTCCAGCTCGGTCAGGAACCAGGGCTGGTGATAAGCCTGTCGACCGATCATGACACCATCCACATGCTGCAGGTGCTCATGACAATCATCGACCGATGTAACACCACCGTTGAGGATTATCCGCAACTCCGGAAACTCTTTTTTCAGGCGGTAGACACGCGGATAGTTGAGCGGCGGCACGGTACGGTTTTCCTTGGGGCTTAGTCCACTGAGAATAGCCTTGCGGGCGTGCACGATATAAGTGGTGCATCCGGCGTCGATATTTACGGCGATGAAGCTGCGTAGAAACTCGTAGTTATCGTCGTCATCGATGCCGATACGCGTTTTGATCGTTATCGGAATTTCGCAGGCCGCACGCATTCGCTGAACACACCTGGCGACCAGGTCCGGAGAGGACATCAGGCACGCACCGAACTGCCCGCTTTGTACCCTGTCGCTGGGGCAACCCACATTGATATTAATTTCATCGAAGCCGGCATCCGCACCCATCTTCGCGGCGTTCACCATCATCTGCGGATCGCTGCCACCGACCTGCAGGGCAACGGGGTGCTCACTGGGATCAAAACGCAGTAACCTGGCAGCGTCTCCGTGTTGCAGCGCCGCTGCTGTGACCATTTCGGTATAGAGCCGCGCATGTGGGCTGAGGAGACGCATGAAATAGCGACAATGACGGTCGGTCCAGTCCATCATCGGTGCTACCGAGATTCCTGAGCTATTCATCAGGCTTTTCATTGCGAATCTTTCCGCTGTGCTGCGTCAGTATGATCATTTAAATACTTGCGAGAACCAGGCCACCTGGCATAACGATGACACGGCATATTCGGAGAAGCAATCATGTGCAGATACGAGCTTCTGCTTCCTGAAGAACTCGTGATGTAGACTCGAACCGTGAGAAATCGACGTAATTATCTAATGGTCACCCTGCTGCTCACATCTCTGGCTCAGGCAGACACAGGGAGCCCGAACACAAACGAAGGTGCATGGAGCTTTGTGATCGCTCCATATGCGTGGCTGGCGGGCACCGGGGGAACGATAACCACTGATGGCGTCGACCAGGATTTCGATCTTTCATTTGCGGACATTTTCGATCTGACGACCAGCGGCTTCCAGATTTACACTCAGGCACGTTACAAACGTTTCTATGTTTCATTCGACGGTACGTGGGCAACGCTCGGTCATGGCGAAGACCTCCTCGGTGGCCGCATTGATTTTACCGTCGACCAGACAATCGCCGAAATGCAGTTCGGTTATCGTCTTGTCGGAGCGGATTTTGCAGCCGTTGGTGACGGCGCTGCTGCTTTCACGCCCGGAGATGTGCTGCTGGACGCCTACCTGGGCGCGCGCTACTGGCGTACAGATCTCGCGCTTAACATTGACCTGCCTGGCAGGCCGCCTGTCATTCCGCCGACACTGGTTTCCGGGTCCGCCACCGACGAATGGGTCGAGCCGCTAATTGGCGCCCGATTCCAGCTGGGCCTGACACCCAAAGTCGGCATGGCAATATTTGGCAATCTCGGTGGTTTCGGTGTCGGCGACGCAGCCGATCTGACCTGGACACTGTCAATGACTGTCGACTGGCTGTTCGGCAAGCACTGGGCCGCCGCATTCGGCTGGCGTACCCAGAGTGTCGAGGAAATGTCGGGTACGGGCACGGAACGCAACGGTTCGAAAATCGTCACTACCGGCCCGATCGTAGGTATGGTCTACCGGTTCTGAAATGCGGTCAGACCGTGGGATTTATCCCGCACCCTCTTTCGCTGGCGACAGATACCAGAGCACGACTGCGACCAGCAGTAATGCAGGTATATCGCCAACCAGGTGGCCTTTTTCATTCGGGTCGCCCATCGCCTGCATCGCCATGATGCCGGCATGGACTACACTCGACCAGACAGCGAAGGAAATCAGGCTGCGGTTCGCACCCGGATTTCTGGATGCCACAATAAGGAAAACACCGAGAACAGCATATACACCTGCAATCATCTGCAAATAGTAGATGCCTTCACCGCCGTGCCAAACCCAACCGGATGGCCACAGATAGCCAAGCGGGTAAACGAGACAAAAGATGACTCCGAAAACAACCAATGCCGCTTTGAGATATTTTTCTTTACTTTCAGCGTTCATGCCATTCCCCTCAGGTGATCCTAGATTCTGCAACTACTGCTGAATTTTTTGACTAATTCTTCCAACCACTCGCAAATTCCATACTTGACGCAGTTGCAAGCGCTTTGACTTTGTCACCCCTTGACGGCACCGATGACATCGAAACGTTTTTCGCGATTGAATATTTCTCTTCTACCTGCGCCACTTCGACTGCGCCCAGAACGGTGTCACTGCTGCCAAGACTGATCCCTGTTTCCGGATCAATGAGCTCCTCACCTTTGGATATGACATTTAATCGATCACCAACAGCAACACTGTCTGCGCCAAGGTTGAGCCATACCTGGTCGCCCTCCGCTTTGACAACGCTGCCAGTCGCCACCTGTACGCCGATTTCCTTGACGAGTTCATAAACGCCTTTGTTGATCCCGGCAATCACAGCTTGTCCGACCGGCGTGCGTGAGTAGTCACTCATGAACCCGCCAAGGCCGAGATCATCAATCGCTGTGCCACCGCCGAAGCTCACACCAGATTCCTTGATAATCGATTCGATTTGTTTAGTGAACATTACCTCACTCGTATTGGCGTCAATAATGCGGAAGTTGAGCCCCACCCGCCCCTCGCCCGATTCGAGATTGACCGCGCCAACGCTGGGCAGGCCAGCACTTTTCATCAGCGCTCCGAATCCTTTAGTTGTGCTTTGGACCTTGTTCTCGTAGTCAGTTATGACGACCTGCACCAGGTATTGCGCACCCAGAACAACGCCTGTAGTAGCTCCGGACGGTGCTGCGACCCGACCTGATGCTGCCAGGTCCTGTTCTCCCAGGACATCACCGAGTACCTGTCGTTCGACCAGGCGAAATCGCCCGGTTCGATTCATGGTGTCGGTAACAATTGCCTCAATTCCATTTACCGGCACCTGGCTGTTACCGTAACTGGCCGCACTAAAACCAGCTACAACAACGAAGGAATCTGCGGTGCTCGTATTATCTACTTCAAGTATCGCGACACGGGATTTACCGCCGGCGAATGCACCCCATTCGATGTTGATCAGATGTTTGGCGTCGATGCCGTCAATGTTTTCGGGTAGCGGAATATTGGATTTTTCGCCCACAGAATACGCAACGTATTCGGCCCAGCCAGCCTGCGAGGCCAAAAGAAAAATACAACAAATAGCGTATCGCAAGATACTCTCCTTAGGTTCGACCATTGTTCGCTTACTGCACACTTTATTGACTCCAGAATTACTGTGATGCGACCAGTTCGTGTAAACGCCGTACCAGTTCATTCGCAATCGGTTCGGCCGCCGCCCGCGACTGCGCGGACGCATTCAAGGCAACATACTCCAGGTTTTGCGTCCACGGAGCACCAAGATTTTGCCGCTCTTCCAGCAAAACCGCCCTGACCTGCAAACTGGCAATCGTCAGCGTTTCGCGGCGCCCGGAATAATTCAGCTGCCGTTGACCGGCGGGCAAAACCTCCGCGATGACCATGATGTTGCCACCCTCGGCCAGTACGGCTTGCCGCATACTGGCCAGGTCTGCGCCGGGCCTTACCCCGGAAATAAACTGTTCATCGATTACGCCGAAATCTGCTTCTGACAAAGCATTCTCGAGCACGGATTCGACAACTGAGGCGACGGTTGGGTCGCCGGAAACCATGACGACGAGCCGCGGATTCGAAAGAGCGGATGGCGGTGGTTCGCTGGCGTTTCCCGCAGCGGCCCTGGGTTGGCTCATCGGTGAAGACGGTTCTTGTTCTGCGACAACAGTGTCCGATTCGGCTGGCGCTACGGCCCCACCACCTTCAACTGGTGCAACGGTTTCGGCTGCCTGGTCAGCGACCACGTCACTCGGGGTATCACCTTTACCTGCCAACTGCTCATCATCAACAGCAACTGGTGGCTCTTCCGCTATCGCGTCCGTTGGCTCACTGACCTCAGCCTGCTGTACCGGGTCTCCGGCCGGGGCGGTTTCGTCATTACCCAGGTACCACCAGGCGCCGATAATTACCGAACCCAAAACGAGAACGGCAGGGACAATCCATTGGACGCTATTGCCAACGCCTGTTGGCTTGTGTGGCGGCGAAATTTCTGCAGTCGGTTGCGCGTCACCAATCTGCGCAACCTGCATGGTTGGCTTTTCCCTGGCCTCCATCGCGAAGGTTGGGTTATTACCATTCATATATGAATCAATATCCCGGACCAGCTGGTGTGCATCCTGGTAGCGATGTTCAGCCTTCTTCTCCAGCAGGTGATGCAGAATCAAACGAACCGGCGCATCGATTTGCGGATTAATAGCCGTGATATCCGGAATCTCCGCATGGGCTACTTTGGTTAGCATTTCCAACGGGCTGTCGGCTTTGAACGGGGTGTCGCCAGTGAGCATCTCGTAGAATACGACTCCCAGAGAAAACAAGTCGGAGCGTTTATCTATTTCGAGACCAAGGCAGACCTCGGGTGAAACATAATTCGGTGTGCCAACCGCGATTCCGGTAGCGGTCAGTTTGGTGTTCGGATCCTCGACCTTGGCAACCCCGAAGTCGACTACTTTCACGCCGCCGTGTTTGGTTAGCATTATGTTGTCGGGTTTGATGTCGCGATGTACGACTCCCTTGTCATGTGCGGCACCCAGGCCGGTTGCAACTTCCTTCAGCAATCGAACGGCGCGCTTCGGATCGATTCGTCTCGATGTTCGGATCAATTCCGTTAACGATTCACCCTCCACATATTCCATCGCAAAATAGGGTCTGCCGTCATGCGTGTCGACGGTAAATACCTGAACAACATTAGGGTGATTGAGGTCCGCAACCGCGCGCGCCTCACGCAGAAAGCGCGTGACGAGTGATTCATCGTCGGTAAGCTGATCGCCCAACATCTTGATCGCAACAAACCGCTGCAAGCTTTCTTCCCAAGCTTTGAAGACGACTCCCATGCCGCCCCGACCAAGTTCCGAAACGATTTCGTACCTGCCGATTAATTGCTTCTCACTCATATTATTATCGCTATGATTGTTGTGGAGAATGCTTCGGTCTTTTGTTGACGATAACACATCATCGGGCTGTTGAAGGGCAATCATCAGGTGGTGAAATTGTCAGTGCTCAGCAGGTTTCGAGGATGTCCTGTAAGCGAATCGTTGAACCGTTCTGCCATCTTGCCCGATTTCCCTAACGCCGTCCGTCGAATGGCGACCAGCACTGTATGCAACTGCAGGCTGTTATTCCTGTGCCAACCTCGAATAGAATCAACACCACTTCGTGCTCATAAACTCTATTAATCGATATGACAGCAGACAACGGTAAAACTATTTCACTGGTTCTTGGCAGCGGTGGCGCCAGGGGCCTCGCACATATTGGCGTAATTCGTGAAATTGAGGCGAACGGTTTCCAGATTGCCGCAATATCGGGCTGCTCCATTGGCGCAATGATCGGCGGTATATACGCGGCCGGCAAACTTGATGAGTTTGAGCGCTGGATTTGCGCTGTCAATAAAATGGATATTGTGACGCTGTTAGACCTGTCATGGGGAAGAAACGGCCTGGTAAAAGGAGACAAAATCATCAATACGCTTGTCGACCTGGTTGGCGACAAGACTATCGAAGAACTTTCGATTCCGTTTACCGCTGTCGCCGCTGATATCGAAAATGAAAAAGAAATCTGGATAAACGAAGGTCGATTGTTCGACGCGATAAGAGCCTCAATTTCATTGCCCATGTTTTTTACGCCGGTCCGTTACAAAAATACTCACCTGATTGACGGTGGTGTACTGAACCCCGTGCCAATTGCACCAACGTTTGATGATCACACTGACATAACTCTGGCCGTAAACCTGGGCGGCTCCCTGGACATGTCGCTTGCGAGAAAAGACACAAAACAGGATGTACGAACGGAATTATCGCCGCTGCGAAAGAATATTCAGCGCTACATCGACCAATGGCAATCCGACGCAAGCAATGACAA
The DNA here is from genome assembly GCA_003645495.1 of Gammaproteobacteria bacterium. Lineage (GTDB taxonomy): Bacteria > Pseudomonadota > Gammaproteobacteria > Steroidobacterales > Woeseiaceae > SZUA-117. The sequence continues at coordinate 555 of QNFK01000048.1, read as the reverse complement.
CAAGAAAGACTGGAGTGTCTACGATGTCGCGAACATGGCCTTTGATGCAATGCAAAGCACTATCGCGCGGCAAAAGCTTGCTGCATACCCGCCCGACGTGACCATAGAAATACCGCGTAATGCGTGCGGCACCCTGGAATTTGATCGCGCTGCCGAGATGATCGAACTGGGTCGGCGCAAGGCGCGGGATTGTATTGCACAAGCGAGAAAACACGGTTCGGCGTAATCGTGCCATTGCTCTCACGAGTTGCCTGATCATTAACGATCCTGATCTATTTGGATAGTTTCGCCGGTGTTGACCGAACTTACCCGATTAAATTGAAGTCAGGTGGTGAACCGTTAGTCCTCGGAACCGCCAATCACTTTTTCGTCAATGATAACAAACGTCTCGGCCAAATCTTCTGCTGAGAAACTGCCGGTTTCCAGGCCAATTGGAATTGATGGATGCTCGATCAAGCGGAACATGAGTTGATGCAATCCGATCGCAATGACGTCACCATTGCCCAGAGCCTGCACCTGAATGCGCTTGCCATTGACACGAACCCCGTTTGTACT
>QNFK01000047.1 GCA_003645495.1 Gammaproteobacteria bacterium | reverse complement strand
GTCGCCATGCCCGACCTGCTCAAACAGGCAACGCAGGCACAAGCCCTGGAAGCCAATCCCACGCCGTTGATCGTCGCCGCCCTGATGTACCTGGCGATCCTGTGGCCGCTGGTCTACCTGGTCGGTCGCATGGAAAAACGCTATCGAAACGAGGCGTCGCGATGACCGGCATCGTTTCGATCAAAAATCTCAGCAAGAAATTCGGCAACTTCACGGCGCTGTACAACATTGATCTCGACGTGGCCGAAGGTGAAGTGGTCTGCATTATTGGCCCGTCGGGATCGGGCAAATCAACGCTGATTCGCTGCATTAACCTGCTTGAATCATTTGCCAGCCCTGGACAGGTAATCGTCGATGGTATCGCCGTGAAACGAGGCAAGGAACTTGCGACTGTCAGGGCTGAAGTCGGCATGGTCTTCCAGAGCTTCAATTTGTTTCCGCACATGACTATCCGGCAGAACATCAAACTGGCGCCCATGCGGGTCAGGAAATCCTCTGACGAGGCGGCTAACGAAAAAGCCGACCAGTTAATGCAGCAAGTGGGCATAGAAGCGCAGGCAGACAAATACCCTGATCAATTATCGGGTGGACAGCAGCAGCGTGTTGCCATTGCCCGCGCACTCGCGATGGAGCCAAAAATTCTCTTGTTCGACGAACCGACTTCTTCTCTTGATCCCGAAATGGTTGGCGAGGTGCTCGATGTCATGCAACGCCTGGCGCATTCGGGGGTGACGATGCTCGTGGTAACCCATGAGATGGGCTTTGCCCGACAGGTGGCCGATCGGGTTGTCTTCATGGACGAGGGAAAGATTATCGAAACGGGCAAACCGGATGCCATATTCGATGCACCGAAAGAAGAACGCACACAGAATTTCTTGCAGGCAATCCTTGCCCACTAACCCAGGAATATCCATTGAATAGCAAAACGTCACTTGATATCGAATTCGTTCGTGAACAATTTCCAGGTCTGCAAAAAGGCTGGGCACTGTTTGATAACGCAGGGGGAACGCAGATTTTGTCCCGCAGCGTAGAACGTATGAATGAGTTCCTTTTTAACATGAATGTTCAAATCGGTGGCAGTTACGCGCTTTCACAAGACGCGGCAGTGGCGTTTCAGCGTGGTCGCGAGGCGATGATGCAATTGGTGAATGCAGCCAGGCCGGAGGAGATTGCGTTCGCTTCATCAACCACGGTCGCGTTGCAGAACCTTGCCCGCAGTATGAAAAGCCAGCTGAAACCGGGTGACGAAATCATCATTACGGTATCTGACCATGAATCGAACATCGGCCCATGGGTGGACCTCGAGGATGCCGGGATCAAAATCAAGACCTGGCTCATCGATAAAGACAGCCTTGAATTAGACCTCAGTGATTTGCAGAACCTGATGACGGACCGTACGAAGCTGGTTGCCGTTACCTATGTCTCAAATATCCTCGGCACCATAAACCCGATTGCCGATATCGCGAAGGTGGTGCACGACAACGGCGCCCTGATTTGTGTCGACGCTGTGGCTTTCGCACCGCACCGGGCCATCGACGTGGCTGCACTGGATGTCGATTACCTGGCTTTCAGCTTGTACAAGGTTTTCGGGCCGCACTTTGCTGTGCTGTACGGCAAATTTGATCTCTTTGCCGAACTCGACAATCTCTATCACTATTTCTACGGCAAAGACAAAGTGCCGGCCAAACTGGAACCCGGCAACGCGAGTTATGAGCTGGCCTACTCTGCAACAGGTATTGTTGATTACCTGGCAGAACTTGGAGAGCGTGCTGGCGAAAGCGGTTCCGTGCGGGACAAAATCGAGGCGGCTTTCGAGCAGATCACGAACCACGAGAACGAGATTGCGGAACGCCTGCTGAAATATCTTCGCTCACGAACCGATTGCCGAATCATCGGTTTCGAACACGGTGACGACCCACGGCGTGTGCCAACGATTAGTTTTGTCATTGATGATCAGGACGCCGGCGAAATCGCGAAGAAAATTGATGCCTACAACATCGCCGTGCGTTTTGGCGACTTCCACGCCCGTCGCCTGGCCGAGTACCTGGATATCACGGCGAACGGCGGCTGTGTAAGAGTATCGATGGCGCACTACAACACCATTGAGGAAGTTGATGCGTTGATCGCCGCTTTTAAAGAGGTGCTGGCTAACTGATTCAACTGGTGGAGCGCTGCATAAAATCACGGTTAAACAAAGGGGTCGAACCGAATTAATTGGCAATAATCGGTTCGACCCCTTTTCGCGCGGACGTATACCGACCCCGGCTTTCCTGCAACCGATTCACCGCCCTTTTCAGGAGCGGTCAGAGCCGGAGATACGCTGTACCTCCCCGGAGATATCGGCCTCACTGAAGATCAACAGGTTCCCGACGACCCGAAGGAAGAGGCCAGGCTACTCATGGTGCAGTACAAGGCCAGGCTGGCCAGGGCTGGCTACACAATGGACGACCTGGTAAGCGTAACTATTTACTGTTCGGATGTGAAATTCTACGCCGGCTTTAACGAAGTCTATCGGCAGTATTTCAATGAAAACTTTCCGGCGCGGGCCTTCATTGGTGCCGGCACCTTGCTTTTCAACGCCCGCTTTGAAACGCAGGGAATTGCAGTCAAACGCGAGAAATAGGCCAGAAAAAGTGTCCGGTTTATTATTGGGCAAGGTCAGGAATCAATAAATAAACCGGACACTTTTTTCTTTCAACAACGTTAAACCGATCCTATTTAGCGAATTTGACGATGTAACGGTTCGTTTCTCCACGAATGGTAGGGTCGAACATGTCACGTGTACCATCATCCTCTGGGTTCTCGAGAAAATCCGCTTCAGCAGCGAATTTAAAGCCAGCTGCCAGAAAATCCCTTAACATTACGGACTTTCCAATTCGACTATGTGGTCCTTGCTCCGGATCATCGGATGCATCAGCTGCCGCTGCATGATCTACAACTACAATAGAGCCGCCAGGTTTCAGAGCCTCATGTAATTCGTGAAGTACCTGACTGATTTCGACTTGCTTCCAATCGTCATCAACATAATAAAAATCATGAAAACCCAAAACCATATAAATGGCGTCAAACTGATTTTCCTCAAGCTGCAAATCGTTGAGGTCAGCAGTCATTACTTCAACATTTTCCATACGCTCCTCTTCAGCGACATGATTTATTAGGGCATTGTTTGTCCTACCATTTGTGAAGTCACTGACATGCGCAACAACCTTACCTTCTGAGCCGACCACGCCGGACAACACTTCAGTGTAATACCCACCCCCAGACATTAAATCCAAAACAGCGTCACCCGACCCTGTTTCCATAAATTTAATGAGTTCAGCCGGTTTCCTGTTTTCATCTCGAGCTATGTCCGCTTGTTCGCGCATTGGATTGCTTAAGGCACTTTCGATGTTTCCATCGGCAAACGCTGGTGTTGCGAAGGCGATTGATGCCGCAACTATGCCTAACGTTTTAATCTTGCTTATCCTGATGCCTCTCATTGTTTCTCTCCGTATTTCTGTGAAATGGCTGTTCTTTTTCCAAGCAACTAATTAATAGACTCAACTCATAAAACAAGAGATTTTTGAATAACTAAAAGTGCTGTGAGACAAAGTACATTAGTTAGATTAATTCTCAAATAGATTCAACCCATATTCACTGCGTCCAACGCTGCACAAAGAGCCCGCCATGGGTCAAAAGCGGCCTCTCAACAGTTTGGCAGCCCAGCTGCTGCTTTCGGCCACAAGCGGCCGTTCACGGCAGCGGCGAAATGCCCCTGATTAGTAAAAAGCTGGAATCGCATTGTGCACTTCAGCACTAAGCGAAATGCGCGCGTGTTCGATTGGCGAAGGCAACCAAGGACAACATGACGGGCACCTCGACCAGCACGCCGACGACCGTGGCCAGCGCCGCGCCGGAATTTAGGCCAAACAAACTAATCGCAACCGCAACAGCTAATTCGAAGAAGTTTGAGGTGCCGATCAATGCGGCGGGCGCGGCTGTATTGAACGGTACGCGCCAAAGATATCCCCACGAGTAAGCTATCACGAAAATTCCGTAGCTTTGAATCAGAAGCGGGACAGCAATCAATGCGATCACCAAGGGTCTGTCGATAATCGTCTGGGCCTGAAAGCCGAATAACAAAACGACCGTGGCGAGAAGGCCCATGATAGAGAATGGCTTAACCTTTCCGGTGAAATCCGCAATTCGCTCATGGTTTCCGGAACCGTCCATTAGTCTTCGAGTTACGTAACCAGCCGCCAATGGAATGACGACGTAAAGTACCACTGAAAGAAGTAATGTTTCCCATGGCACAACGATGTCGGTAATACCCAGCAGGAAAGCCGTTATCGGCGCAAAGGCGAACACCATAATGATGTCATTTATGGAGACTTGTACCAGCGTGTAATTGGCATCGCCACGCACGAGCTGACTCCAGACAAACACCATCGCGGTGCAAGGCGCGACGCCAAGCAATATCATGCCGGCGATATATTCTTTCGCCGTTTCGGGCTCGACGATTCCGGCAAAGACATAGTCAAAAAATAGAATTCCCAGTGCAGCCATGCTGAACGGCTTGATCAGCCAGTTCACGACCAGCGTGATGCACAGCCCTTTGGGTTTTTTGCCGACGTCCTTCAAAGACGCGAAATCAACATTGACCATCATGGGGTAGATCATTACCCAAATAAATACAGCAACGACCAAATTGACACTGGCATACTCTATCGATGCAATAGCCTCGAAAAGTTCAGGCATTGCGACACCCAGAATCACGCCCGAGGCGATACAAAGTGCAACCCACAATGAAAGGAATCGCTCGAACAATCCCATTGATGATTCGCTATCAGCACTCATAGTAGTTCGTTCTCAATCCGCCTCTTGAGCATTTGGAGTGCGTCATCAAAAGCCCGTCGAATATCTTCGTCCGTGCCTTCGGCTTTGGCCGGGTCCGGTGTACTCCAATGAAGCGTCTGATACTCGCCGAGAAAAACTGGACAACTTTCGCTGGCAGCCTGATCGCAAACGGTTATCACCAAGTCAAAAGCCTCGCCTGCATATTCGTCCCACGACTTGCTCCGCGGCTCACCAACGTCGATACCGTTACGTTTTAGCGTCTCGATAGATTCTGGGTGTACGTAGCCTGTCGGAAAACTGCCTGCACTGACGGCCTCATATTTGCCCTGTCCGAGTTGATTGATCAACGATTCGGCCATAACAGATCGACAGGAATTACCTGTGCAAAGAACAAGTACCTTTTTCATCAACAACAAGCACCTGCGATCTTTTTAGGTGAGGACTGGCTGACAATTTGAGCGTCTCCTGTGGGCCATTAGCGGCCCTTTTGGCTGAGTTTAGCTCAATGTCCGCTTCCGCGTGTATAGCGGTCGTCTTGCTACGGATTCAGTAGCGCAATGTCTCCTTCTCTCAATAGCGGACGCTTTGCCTGGTCAATTTTGGCTGGTTTGGATGTCCGCTTTCGGCCAGTAGCAGACATACGAATTCAAGAGAATCCCGGTTGAATGCTTGCGGCCAAACCTAGATGGGACCGCTTCGAGCCCGTTCGCCAATTTTTCGCATAAAGTTAGTCATCACCAACATAGCGATCCCCATCACAATGAGGGTGACCGCGATCAGCCAGACAAGTATTTGCGGCTGCACGATAATTGCCACACCGAGAATTATCAGGATGGCTCCGGGCAACATCAGCAGGACACCCGAGCGCCGTTTCTCCATCATCCCTTTACACATTTTTGCCATTGGGCACATTCCCATCGCAGTATGCTTATCCATAATCTCCTCCATTCGCACGCCAATTAGATCGCCACGTGCATTTGATGATCACAACCAAACAAGAAATGGCAAACTGGAATGATGTTGTGAAACGTGCAGGCTGCGGCGAAGAAAATCACAACGAACGATAGAGTGAATATAATCGCCCTGTGGTGTGTTTCCATCAATGCATTGATAGTGACCATATCTTGACTCCCCGCAAACTGATCAGGCTGCCTTAGCGGCGGCGTAGTTGTATGTCGCTGTTATTGACGTTTCGTCTCTAAAACTCGCTTTGATCGGACAAAGCCCTGCCGCTCGCTCCATCTTTTTGCGATCCGTCAACGAAAAGTCCTGCGGGATACTGAATGCCAGTGTGATGGTATCGACGTGCGGGAACGGTTTATCGGTCTCTGTGAGTTCGATGTCGATGACAGTACCGTTAATGTCCAGGTGATCTCGTTGGGCTACAGCACCCATGGACAAGAGCATGCAACCAGCAACACTGATGCCAAGCAAATTCCCAGGTGAAAATTCGTCGCCCTTGGCCGTGAACGGACAATCGATGGCCACTATGTTGTGATGTGGTTTCCTCAATGCAGTAGCGTGTTGATCGCCATCGTAAGTTAGTCTTAACGTGTTCATGCCCTTCCTCCCATTACTCAGATGAAATCATGTGTGCAACACATGATTTGCTCATCCACATCACCATATTCGCCCCAGATTCGGAACATACAAGTCGGGAATACCCCTAGTTGCGGGGCTTGTATAAGACCCCGGGCTCCGTGACGACTGGGAGATGGGGGAATACCGGAGAATCGTCGAATGGCCGCCTATGACCCAAAGCGGCCATTCGAGAAGCGTTTTTGGTGCCAGGACGGCATCCCGCACAAGTGATGTAGTCATAGACGGCTAACGAGTTGGAGTTCATCGATATGAGCCACGCCCTCACGGGGCAGTGACCTCAATTAGGAATATTTGTGAAAAAGCGGTCGAACCGAATAAATTGCTGTAGGTTAATTCTGTTCGACCCTTTTTTGCGTAGACCATCTGGAGGCGCAGCATGCGCAGCAATCACGCGACACTATTATTAACGGCCTTCGTCCTGGCTTCGTGTGCACCGCAGCCGGATGAAGCCATCCAGAGTGAAGATACCCACACCTCCGGCATGGTCGCCACGGCGCACCCGGTCGCGACGGAGGCCGGGCTCGAGATCCTGCGCGCTGGCGGCAACGCCTTCGATGCGGCGGTGGCAATCGCATCCACGCTGAATGTCGTCGAGCCGATGATGTCGGGCATGGGCGGCTACGGCACGATCATGGTCTACTCCGCGGAGGCCGGGCAGCCGTTCTACCTCGATGCAAGCGGCAAAATTCCGGTCGGCGTGAATCCGGATGCCTATCGCGCGCCGACGCCCAACTACATGGAGAACCGGGTCGGTGCGAAAGGCGTATCGACGCCGGGCGCCTCGCATGCCTGGAGTGCGATGCATGAGCGCTACGGCTCGCTTGCCTGGACCGATCTGCTGCAGCCGGCAATCAGGGCGGCCGACGAGGGTGTCATTCTCGATGAACGTATCGCGCGATACGTTGGTATTTCGTTCGAGGAGTTCTCCGACTACTCCAAAGCGATCTATGGCAGGGGTGGCAAACCCTTAGCTGCAGGCGAGCGACTGATACAGAAAGACCTCGCCGGTTCGCTCCGGCAACTCGCCGCTGAAGGTCCAGCTGCGATCTACGGCGGCACGCTCGGCCAGAAGATCGATGCCGCGATGAAATCTGCCGGTGGCTTCCTTGCGCTGGTCGATCTCGAGAATCACGAAGCCGAATGGTGGACGCCCTTGCACCTTGCCTACCGCGGCCACGATATTTACACGCCCTCCGCGCCCGCCGGCGCATTCCCGATGCTGGAACGCCTGGGCATGATGGACGCCCTCAATAGCCGCAACATGGGGCACAACTCGCTCGAGTACCTGCATCACTTCGCCGAGGTGACCAAGATGGCGTACTGGGACCGTCTCGCTTTCTCCGGCGATCCGGATGTAAAACCGCCACCCTACGAACGCCTGTTCGCGCCCGAATACTGGCAAAGCCGCATCGAGACGATCGACGCGGAGCAAGCAAAGGACTTCGATTACAGCGGCATCGTCAGCGCCAACAGCGAGAACACGACACATTTCGTCGTCGCGGATGAGCACGGCAACATCGTTTCCGCCACGGTGACACTTGGCGGCCTGTTCGGTAGCAAGATCATGCCGGAGGGCACCGGCTTCTGGCTCAACAACTCCTTGCGCTATTGCACGTTCGAGCCGGCGGGCAACCCGATGGACGCGCATCCCGGGCGACGCAAGCTCTCAAGCGACGCACCCTCGATAATCCTTAAGGATGGCAAACCCGTCGCAGCACTCGGCACGCCAGGCGGCCATACAATCACGCAGGCAGTCTCGCAGATGATCATGAACTTGCTCGACCACGGCATGAGTATCGAAGAGGCAATCTCTGCACCACGCATTGCCTTTCTCGAACCTAATACGCTGATCGTCGAGGAGACCATTCCGCAAACCGTCCGCGAGGCCCTCGCGAATATGCGACATGAGATCGTAGTGCGGGGTATCGGTAACGGCCACGGCGTGGCGATCGAATATATCGTGGATGGCAGCGTGCAATTCACCGGCACCAGCGACCCGCGCGGTGCAGGACTCAGCAAGGGACTATAGGAGCGCAGACTTCTCATGACAGGCACAGACTATTGAAACCCACCATTCTTAGCTGCGCGGTGACCGGGTCATTTACGAGCCGTGAACACAACGCCGACCTGATCATCAAGCTGGAAAAGGGGTCGAACATAAACCCCGCCAAAGCGGGGTTTATGGGACCAAGCTAGTGCAGACTTAATTGCCGCGGCTGTCGGTCACTTCATAGAGCGCGCTCGATGTACAGCTGGACACAGCGTCATACTCGACGTCCAGTGCCTGGCCCACAGCAGTATAGTAAGCATCAATATCGGCGGCATAGGTAGTTAGGTCAGGGTAGGAATCGATAAGCAGGACCACGCTAAATTCGGCACCCACAAATGGAGAAGCAACATAACCTCGAATATCCCCTCCATAGGGTTGCTTATTCGCCCACGCAAGCCACTTGCCATGAACAGCACTGAGGTCCTCTACTGAATTGCCATCATTGAGCGTACACGTCCAGACCTGTTCCACT